>JARRPX010000086.1 GCA_037382465.1 Anaerolineales bacterium
ATTGAATTCGCCACTCACTTGATTAATCGGGCGTACAGATCCCGGACCGTTTTCGGTGGATCCAACCCCAATTCTGTCGAGAGTCCATTCACGTATTTCTGATAGTGAGCCACGATCTCGCTTCGTCGGCCCAATCGTCCGAGTGCCTCTAAAAATCGGAAATTGGTATCGTCACGAAGGGGATCGATCTGTAAGGCCTGACGAAGTGTATTGACAGCCCTTAATGGCTGATCGCGGATCAATGCCTCTTCGGCGTGTTGGGCTAACAAATCAAGATATTGAAGTTCTATATCCCGACGCCGTTCGACGACCCAATCTGAATCGAATTCGGATAGAAACGATCCCGTGTAAGAATTGATCGCTTCCGTAAGAGCGAACATACGGCGAGGATCACCGATCGGTAGACTTTCGGCTACCGATGTAGCCCGTTCAAATCGAGCCACATCGTATTCAATGGCGAGTTCAGGATTGACCGAGTATACCGAACCTTCATGCAGAATCGTCGAACGGCCAAGTACCCGACGCAGGCTGTAAACGGCAGTATGCAAATTCGCCACCTGCCGGCCGGGAGGATGGTGTTGCCAGAAAGTCTCCAGGAGCACATCCCGGTCAACATGTTGGTGATCAATGAGATAGAACAACACTTCCCGTGCAAGAGGTTTCAGATCCGTGATCTGGGCATCATTCTTGAGAACATTGGCTTCCCCGAATGCTTTGAACACAAGCCGAACACCCCGTAGATCTTTTTCTTCGCCGATGTTCCGGTAATGCTGCGCGACTGCACGCATGGTCTCAACTCTGCGTAGAACAACCGAAAGAGAAGGGTGGCCTGCGAGGCGGTTCCTCGCGAACTCACGAAAGGAATCATCGAATGACAATTCAGCCGACAGCAATTGTTCGGTTCCGTTGGTGTTCGCCCAATCGAGAACACGTACGAGTGTGTTTTGCGCTTCATCCCGGGCCCCGATCGCAAACTCCGCCCGTGATTGGAAGTAGAGACCTAACGTGGTAATAGCGACATCGCTGTTGTGTTCCTTTAGCAATATAGATTTCAGCTTCATTATGGACTGCTGGGGTTTAATGTGCGATTCCAGCGCCGCCAATTGGATCATTATTTCGGATGTCAAATCGCTGGTCTTTTCCAGATTGATCGCACGCCGCAGCCAATCATACGCCAGACTTCCGCCCCCGCGCCGGCGGTGTAGGACGCTCGTCTGCACGCACCCGTATCGAATTTGTTGTAGATCATCCAATCGTATGGCGATATCCAGTCCCAATCCGTAAAGCTCTGCAGCCTGCAGGGCGAGGTTGAGATCATTGAATAAATCCGCCTGACCGAAGAGGATCAGAGCTTCCTGCGGAGGACTGGCTGCTTGACGCGCATATTTGAGACCTTCATTGTAGAGCTCCATGGCCTCTTCATACTCACCGCGCTGATGCGAATCGTGCGCGAGATTCATGAAGGAAACCGCCAGCGGCAGAGGAGCTCCATCCTGCAGCAAGATTTGATGGGCCTGCTTCGTCGTAGCGTACGCTTCCGAGGATTTCCCCAAAGCAACCTGTATTGTCGATTGATCGATCAAACCGTATGCTAAATCTAATTTTCCTTCCGTCTTTTGATATAAAGCAACGGCCTTCGAGCAGTAGGATTCGGCTGCAAGTAAATCTCCCTTCAACGAAGATGCCAGTGCACGCAATCGATAGCATTCTGCCTTTTGCAGGCGCTTGCCGGATGGCTTTAAAATATCTTCCGCCCGATTAATTACTTCGATCACAGCCTCATATGATCCGCGACGAAGTGCTACGTGGCCGCGAAGAATTTCATAATACGCCCGCACATTTTTAGGCGAATCCAGATCCAGCATGGTCTTCGCTTGATCGAGATTTTTCTCCGCCTCCTCCAGGCGTCCCTGCTGGGTGTATTTCGCCGCGAGGTAAAGTAGCACGCGAGGCGCGGGAGAATCGATCTCTTCGAGCCGCCGCGCCCAAACCTCGAGTGTTTGCCACCGTCCGCTGACAAACATCTCACGGGCGCGTCTCTCGGCCAACTCGACAGCACGCTTGCCCTCCCCGGCATCGCAGAACAGTTCAACGGCATACTCGGGGGAATCATGGTCGGCCAGGTATCTCGCAGCACGGTTGAGCAAGCTCTTGTATCGCTGTGCATCTCCACCCTGCAGGGTTTCCAATAGAAATTCACGGAATTGAGGGTGGTATTCGTATGTTCTGGGGCCTTCATCGGTCGCCGTGACGAACAATCCCCGGTCGACGATGCGAGCGAGCATGCTGGAACTATCATCACGCTGCAACAAGTAATTGCAGCCCTCCACCGTCATGACCGGAAAAACCGAAGTGTCCAACACGAAACGGCGCAGATCATCCGGTTGGCGATTCAGGACGACCGAAGCGAGGTACTCATAGACCATCGGCCGTGAACTCATCTTCAACGCATTCAACCCTCGGCCCGAGAGTTCCGCCGAAAGGATCACCCCCGTGATCCAGCCACGGGTGTCATGCTGCAATCGCTCCGCGGCATCCTCACCAATTTCCAGGCTGGAATGCACTCGTGCGAGTTTAATAATTTCTTCTCTCGACAAGGCCAGATCTTGTGGACCGAAGCCGATTAGATTCCCCTCCGCCATGAATTTTGCTAGCGAAACCTCCAGCACTTCACGTCCTGAAGCAATGAGCGTAACCTGTTCGGGTTGTTCTTCCAAAAATTGGTCCAGGAAATTCAAGATCGGTTTGGACTTGTTGATCCAATGCACGTCGTCCAGCGCAATGACCAAGGTCTCGTTGATGTTGGCGTCGATCACTTCGACAAACATGCGTGCGAGAGCTTCAGGTGAGTAATCGGAAAGCGAATCGAAGTCAAATATCCCCTGCAGACGCCGGAAGCGTCGTTGCAGCGAGCTGGAAAGTACCATGGCAAAATGGAACAAGTCTTGATCTACGGCTGACAGACGCGCCCAACAGACCGGCAATTCCGTGTGTTTCGTAAAATCGGCCAGAAGCGTCGTCTTCCCGTATCCCGCCGGGGCGGCTATGATGATGAGTTTTCGGGGAATGTTCGCGTGGATTTCATCGACCAGGTGCTCTCGATGCACCTTGCTTTCAACATCAAAACTCAGTGGTGTGATTGCATGCCGCAGAACGGAATTGAATTTTGCCATCCGTCCCTCAACCTACTTCCGACGACGAATTATCTAGCGAAAAGGCTTTCTCTACTTCGTCTACCGTTCCCTGCTCTCGATAATCCACAGCAGCACGGAAGAGACACCGGCTGGAAGGTGTTAATTCGGGAAGATGCATGGTAAACGTCAATCTGCTGTTCATGGCACCGATGATATTCGTGCTGGCCAACTCAACATCATCGCCATCCGTGATTACGACAGCTATATCCGGTGGAATTCGAAACGGTGTCAACTCCATCGAGATTCTTACTCGACGATGATCCGCTTGAACAGAAAATGACACCTTTCGAATACGAACTTCTTCGGGCGGGAGAGCATCTTCAGACGGATTATCAACGGGTAATTCCATGGCCGTTTTGCCGCGTATCCTCCATTATAGGGCATTCCCGAAAGTTTCCACCCCCAACCCATGCCATTGGCAGACGTTAAACCTATCACATCTTGCAAAATTTACCACTTGCGCATAGCGGACTTCCTCAAAGTTTCTGTGTTGAATGGGTCAAAAGTATGCTGGTAGTTGAAAGTGGTAGAATTGATGTGATGTGTTGAAACGCCGATACCCATTATAATTCGTTCCACAACTTTCGTATTGACTTGTAATTCAGAACCTTTCCCCAGGTGCGTTGGGAAATGCGTTTTTCATTGAAATCTTCCCAACGGTAAGGAGTTCACACATGTCCGCTAGATCATCTGCCATCGAATGGGCTCGTTCACACCAGGCCGATGCGTTGGAGGATTTCAAGACCATACTTCGCATACCTTCGATTTCGACGCTGCCGGAAAATAATGAGGACGTCGAGCGAGCAGCCGAGTGGATCACAGAGAACCTGCGTGAACTCGGATGTGAAGTTGCGAAAACGATCGAAACCGGCGGCCATCCGGTGGTATACGCCGAGTGGCTGGAGGCCGAATCAGACAAACCGACGATCCTGGTATACGGTCATTACGATGTTCAACCCCCGGAACCCCTGGAGGAATGGGAAAGCGATCCCTTCGACCCTCAAGTGCGAGGGGAAAATCTGTACGCATGCGGCGCATCCGACATGAAGGGACAAATGATTGCCTTTCTCACGGCAGTGAAGGCCATCCAAAGCACCTCCCGATTGCCCGTGAATCTCAAATTCATGTTCGAAGGAGAAGAGGAAGTTGGTTCGCCCCATCTCGCCGACTTTATCCACGAACACAAGGATATGTTGTCCAGCACTTTTTGTTTGAACTGCGATTCGGGGATATTGGATCCCGAAACCCCCTCGCTGACGTATACCTTGCGCGGTCTGTCCTACTTCGAACTTCGCTTACAAGGCGCTAGAAGCGATTTGCATTCCGGCTTGTTTGGCGGTGCGATCGACAATCCCGCCAACGTTCTTTGCCAGTTGATCGCAGGCATGCGCGACGCCAGCGGCAGAGTCACACTTCCCGGCTTTTATGACGATGTCCGTCCGCTGACGGACGAAGACCGTGAGGAGATGGTCGCCAAACCGGATTCCTGGTGGCTCGAGCAGACTGGCGTTCCCGTCCTTTTCGGCGAAGAAGGATACACGGCTGCGGAGAGAGCCACTGCCCGTCCGACGTTGGACGTCAACGGCCTGCTGAGTGGCTTTACGGGCGAAGGCTCGAAAACCGTGCTTCCTGCGAAGGCCATGGCGAAATTCTCCATGCGCCTGGTGCCCGATCAGGATCCGAATAAAATCAAAACCATCGTGGAAACTTACCTGACCGAGAACGCTCCGCCTACCGTAACCTGGGAATTAGAGGATTTGTCGAGCTGCTTCCCGTCGATCAGCGAGCGCGATTCGGCTTCTGTCCGTGCAGCAACGCGTGCCTTCGAGAAAGTCTGGGGTAAAGCCCCCGTCTTTCAACGTCAGGGTGGTTCCGTTCCCGTTGTGGGCATCATCCAGGAGCTGCTGGGATTGGAAAGTCTGATCATGGGTTTCGGCTTGCCCGACGACAACCTGCACGCCCCCAACGAGAAGCAGCACATCCCTACGTTTTATCGCGGCATCGAGACCTACATTCATTATCTATTCGAGACAGCAGAAGACTAGAACATGCAGGAGATGAAGAACAGCATGGAAGAAAAATTGCCAGCGTACGGCGGCCAGGCGTTGATCGAAGGTGTAATGATGCGTGGTAAACATAGTTGTGCCATGGCCGTGCGTGCACCAGATCAATCCATCGTCGTCGAAACTGAAAAACTCGGCAGCATCTATCAAAGCAGGATTGCCCAACTGCCGTTCGTCCGCGGTTTGATCACGCTCTGGGATGCACTCGCTCTCGGCATACGGGCACTCGTATTTTCAGCGAACATTCAAGCGCCGGAAGATGAGAAGATCGAAGGCGGGATGCTCGCCCTCACCCTCGTGCCCTCGCTGCTCTTCGCTGTTGCCGTTTTCATGCTCCTGCCTATCGGTATCGCTTATCTGGCGGAACGATTCCTTGCCTGGAACGCCTGGCAATCCAATCTGCTCGAGGGTTTCGTGCGCCTCGGATTGCTGCTTGCCTACCTCGCAGCCATACGCCGCGTTGCGGACATTCGACGCGTCTACATGTATCATGGCGCAGAACATAAAACGATCAACGCCTTCGAAGATGGCGCGGAACTGAACATAGAAGGTGTGCGGCCTTACTCGCGCCAACATCCCCGCTGCGGAACGGCCTTCCTGCTCACTGTTTTTGTATTTTCGATACTGCTGTTCAGCGCCATTGGTCCCTTACCGATGCTGACCCGAATCATAAGCCGCCTGGTGCTGCTCCCCTTGCTCGCTTCGCTGGCTTATGAGTACATCCGCTTCACGGGAACATTGCACAACCATACCCTGGCGAAAATCCTCATGGCACCGAATCTATGGCTGCAGAACATGACGACGGCTGAGCCGGATGATGATATGCTGGCAATCGCCATCGCAGCCTTTAAAGCCATGTATTCGGAAGAACAACGGCTGGCAGCCGAAGCATCGGCCGTCTCAACTTGATCCACCGCTCCCATTTCATCGGCGAATTCGACGTTCATTGACTGGCCCCGGACGGCTGGGTACAATCCTTGAGAAATTGGGGTCAATATGCCGATATCCATTAAATTGCGAGATACTGTATACGAAGTACGGGCAGGCATGACAGCTCGAGACGCGCTGAAGAAAATCAATGTGCTGCCCGAGACGGTTCTCATAACCAGAAATGGGGAACTCATTACCGACGACGAGATTCTCACAGATGGAGAGGAAATCCGCTTGATCGCTGTAATTTCAGGCGGTTCCAATCGCGGATAGTTCCCAATGGATCGATAGACAGCCATGAATTGTCGAAAGTGCGGCAAGAAAGCCGTGATCAACATGCGACAGCACAAGCTGGGCTTGTGTGAAGAGCATTTCCTCGATTGGATCCCGCAGCAAACGCAACGTTTCATCGAAAAATATGGGATGTTTACAAAGGATGATCGAATCCTTGTCGCCATCTCCGGCGGAAAGGATTCCTTAAGCCTCTGGGATGTTCTCGTCCGCCTTGGCTACCATGCCGATGGGCTTTACATTAACCTGGGGATCGACGATGGAACGCAATACTCCTCAAAATCCAAGCGGTTCGCAGAAGACTTTGCTGAAACCAACAAGCTGCAATTGCTGTCCGTCGCCACAGAGTCGTCGGAGGGTTTCACGATACCGGAAGCATCCCGTCGTACTTTGCGGGGACAAGACAGGCCGTGTTCCGTGTGCGGCCTCACCAAACGGCATATCCTCAATCGTGTCGCCCGCGAGAAGAATTATGACGTGCTCGTTACGGGCCACAATCTCGATGACGAAGCTGCAGTGTTGTTCGGCAACACACTAAATTGGGCGACTGGCTACCTCCTCCGCCAGGGTCCGCTTCTCGAAGCGAAATCCGGATTGGTGCGTAAAGCCAAACCGTTCTTTCGATTTTACGAACGGGAAACGGCCGCTTATGCACTCCTGCGGGGTATCGAATACATCTATGAAGAATGTCCTTACGCAGCGGGGGCAACATCACTTTATTACAAGGAACTACTCAACAGCATGGAAGACAAGCGACCGGGTGCGAAACTGTCTTTCCTGCTCTCCTTCTTGCGAGCGAAAGAATCCGGATTCATCACCGACGGCAACTCTGTTGATTCCCGTGAACTTCGAGCTTGCCAATCCTGCGGGCAGCCGACGACGGCTCCGGACATGTGCACCTACTGCCGCACCTGGACGCAAATACGCAGCCGACAGCCCAGAACCATCGAAGGGAGCCTCACATGACGGAAGCCAAAGACCTGGAGGGACTCACGCTACTCGGGAAAGGTTCAGAACCGAGCAGACGCCTGGAGACGTTTCCAAACCGCCATCCCAACCGCCGTTACCTTGTACGGCTGGAGTCGGAAGAGTTCACCTGTTTATGCCCTGCGACAGGTCAACCCGACTTCGCCGCGATTCACGTCGAATACATCCCCAATGAAAAGATCCTCGAATCCAAATCTTTCAAACTCTATTTGTGGTCCTACCGGGATGAAGGGGTCTTTCACGAACACGTTACCAACACGATTCTGGACAATCTCGTCGAAGCTCTGGATCCTCATTGGTGCCGGGTGGTCGGCGAATTCAACATCCGCGGCGGCATTGCCATCACCGTGGAGTGCGAACACGGAACGCGGGGGGAATTGGGCTGAAATGCGTGCGTATCGTTGGTATCCGACCGTACTTGCAGTTTTCGTCACGACGTTGATCATCTCGAACATCATCGCAGTGAAGCTGTTCACCGTCCTTAACCTTACCCTGCCCGCTGCGGTGATCCTGTTTCCGATCGCTTATATCTTCGGCGATGTGCTTACCGAAGTGTATGGGTATGCCCGTGCCCGGCAGGCGATTTGGATCGGATTTGGGTGCAATCTGCTGGCTGTGGCTGCGATATGGATTGGCGGCTTACTCCCTGCAGATCCGATTTGGACGGCTGGAATCTATACCGACACCCAGGAAGCTTCCCGCGCCTACCAGGCGATCCTGGGCTTTACCCCCCGGCTGCTGCTGGCCTCGTTTCTGGCTTACCTTGCTGGTGAATTTCTCAACTCCCTCGTGCTTGCTCGCCTCAAATTGACCACAGAGGGCCGCTTCCTCTGGATACGAACGATCGCTTCGACCCTCGTTGGCCAGGGCATCGACTCAGCGATCTTCATCAGCATCGCATTCTACGCTCTCCCCGCCTCCGTATTACTCGGCATGATCGTCAGCCAATGGCTTTTCAAGAGCGGCTACGAAGCGTTGGCAACGCCGCTGACCTACACGATCGTCAACGCGCTCAAACGAGCCGAGGGCGAAGACTACTTCGACCGCGGGACGAACTTCAATCCCCTGCAGTTCTAGCAGTCCTCAACCTCGTTTCGCATGAATGCACGCTGCATCGACGACTACGCTGTCTCTAAATAGTATTCGACTTCCCAGTCCATTACCTTGATGCGGAACTCATCCCACTCTGCGCGCTTCGCGCGTACGAACGCCTCGTAGGCTTCTTCGCCCAGGGCATTTTTCAATACCTCATCCTTGTCCAGTTCGTCCAGCGCTTCCCCCAGGGAACCGGGCAGTTGGCCGACATTCCTGGCAGCCAGCTCTTCAGGCGACATTTCGTAGATATTCACGTTATTGACCGGTTCGGGGCATTCGAGGTTTCGTTCGATTCCGTCAAGCCCGGCAGGCCTGGCCCGAATATTTCGGAATGCGGATCATCGCCGAGCGGTTGATCTGCGCCCAGCACACGTACACCGGCGCCTCATAGCCGGGCACGATACGTTTATATGAATTCACCGTAGGCGCAACGATTCCCGCCAGTGCTCGTGCGTGCTTGATCTGTCCCGCGATGTATCCGTAGGCGATGGGGGAAAGCATGTATTCATCATTTTCATCGAAGAATAGATTCTCGCCTTTGGTGGAAAAGATCGATTGATGGGTGTGCATCCCGGAACCGTTGATGCCGAAAATCGGTTTGGGCATGAAGGTGGCGATCAAGCCGTACTTTGCCGCAAGTGCGCGGATCGTATATTTCAATGTGACGACGTTGTCCGCGGCGTGTAACGCGTCGGCGAAGCGAAAATCGATTTCATGCTGCCCGAGTGCGACCTCGTGATGGCCCATCTCGACTTCCAGGCCCATGCTCGATAAGCCAAGCATCAACTCGGTGCGAACACGTTGAGCCTCGTCGCTGGCAGAAAAATCGAAGTAGCCACCGACATCGTGTGGCACGGGATGGATACTCTCCTGACCGTTGCGGCGCAGCAGGAAGAATTCAGGCTCCGGTCCCATGTTGGCTTTCCAACCCCGATCCTCAATCCGCTGCAGCACCCCCTTGAGAACGCCCCGAGGGTCGCCAGGAAATAACGTTCCGTCCGGCTGATAGATGTCGCAGAACAAGCGGGCTCTGCGCCGTTCGGGTTGTGACCAGGGCAGCACCGCGTACGTGTCTGCATCGGGCACAAGACGCATGTCGCTCTCCTGGATGCGGGCGAAGCCGTGCACCGACGAGCCATCGAACCAAACCCCCTCCTTCAGCGCTTTCTCGACGCGGGAAGCAGGAATGTCCACACTCTTCACCGCCCCGGTCACGTCGGTGAACTGCAGGCACACGTATTTGACGTTGTCCTCCTTCACCTTTTTCAAGACTTCTTTCACCATTTGTTCCTCCTTGAGATTGCTTTAAGACTAAACTGCGATCGTGACATGTCTGGATTCACACCGGTCGCATTGAACCATCTCTCTTTTCGCCCACGGGAATTGGACGTAAAGAACAAGGCACGCAGGGCGTGCCTTCAGGTTCGATCTGCATATCGCCCTTCCATTATCTTTCAGGTACTACCGACATCGCCGTTGATGACCGATAATCACCTGACCGCAGCGCTGGCCTTGTTCCAACCCTCGCCGTTCGATTCCAAACCATCGCTTTCTCGGAAGGAAGTAAAGAGCTTGTGGCGAGCTCCGGAGATATCTGCTGTAACTTCTTCGATTTTGCCCCGAGGTTTTCCAGGTTCGATCCTACCTTGCGGCGAGGCACCTCCTGTTCGCGCCTTCGGTATTGCCCGAAGCCCGAAAATTGTTCTTCCAATTCAGTTTTTTTACCTGGCGGGATTATAGCTTTGCCCCGAATCCCAGTCAAGATTTTACCTTTCAGCGGCGAAGGAATCACCCCTATCTTGAAAGGGATCGAGTAATCGAAGCAATATAATTTCTTTCGTCTGCTGTGTAATTCGTGCGTCATTCGACATTCGCAATCCCGCAACCCAGAACACTTGATCCCCTCCGACGACAAGAGGCCAGCGGTTTCGCACCATTCGTGGGATGTGGCAATTGACAAAAAGGTCCGCTACCTTTAGCGATCCTCGCATGCCGAGCGGTCGGATGCGGTCGCCGCGTTTTCGATCGCGAACAATAAGCGGTATTTCGACTTTCGAGGCGTCCATCGCCGCCGTTCTTCCGGACTCGTCACTATAAATCGTCTCCCGCAGATCTCGAGTCAGGGACATCTGCATCGCATCCAGCGCCCATCCGCAAGCGAGTTCCATTCTCCCTGGAATGGGAAGTTCTCCAGGAGACTCGGAAACGGTTTGTGGATATTCTGAGAACTCCATCTCCGCGTCCGCATCGAAAAGAAGGAACGTCTCCGCAAAGCGGGTCAACACCAGATTTCCAGCCAGGTAAATCCGCTTGCCCCTTTCTTTCGCTCGCACGAAACGGCAGGCACGCTCTACGATTTCGAAGCCCACGTCGCGTAACGTGGGTTTCAGCTTGTAGATCACCTCTCGCATGACCGCTCGCTCCAGGGCAAGCGGCAGTTCCAGGAAAGCTGCCGTACGCAGCGCAAGCGCACGATCTCCTTGTGGAATAACAATCGACGGCCAGCACCCTTCGACCTCATCCGCAAGCCAGGCCGCCTCCGCCGCCATCACCTGGGCAGTACGGTTCAACACGTTGCGGATCTCCGGATTGTAACTTTCCAGGATCGGCAGGAGCTCGTGCCGCAATCGATTTCGAAAATATGTGGGATCGAGATTCGAAGTGTCCAGAATCGGCGATAAGCCCCGGGCTTCACAGTAGTCCACCGTCTGTTGGTGCGTCAGGCAGAGAAGCGGCCGGACCAGCGACAAGTCACCCCCATCGCCTGTAATACCGACCCAATTGCTGAGGGACGTCCGCGGAAGCATACCGCGCAGACCCGAAGGTCCGGCGCCGCGCAGGAAATGCATCAAGACAGTCTCTGCCTGGTCGTCAGCCGTATGCCCCGTGGCGATGGCGTTCACGCCGTAATCCCGGGCGACGCGAACCAGGAAGCGATAGCGCAGGATTCGAGCGGCTTCCTCGAGCGATGCCCCGTGTTCGGCGAAAGCGGCGACTTCGGCTTTCTCAGTCACGCATTCCAGACCGAGCTGCGCCGCAGCCTGCCGGACGAATTGCGCCTCCGATTCGCTATCCTCGCGCAGTTGGTGATCGAGATGGGCCACGATGGGCCGATAATTCAACCGATGTAGGCAATGCAGCAGACAGAGGCTGTCCGCCCCACCAGAGACTGCAGCCACGAGCGGCTGGTTGGCGGTGAACAGCTCTTCTTTGCCGATAAAAAGAGCGATTTCCCGACAGACGTCCATATTCAGGCGATTATAGCATCGTAGCACTAGCGTATGGATATCGTTTTACATAACTATAGACAGCGATGTGGCAAAAGGTTAAACTTGTCTGTGCTATAATCTGGAACTGGCCTCACGGAGGTACACGAACTGTGGCATTGAACCCCCTGAACTGGCTGCTTGGACTCTTTTCTCTCGACATCGGAATCGACCTTGGGACAGCGAACACGCTCGTTAATGTACGCGGCAAAGGCATCGTCATCAACGAGCCTTCCTGGGTCGCCATCGAGAAGAAAACCAAGCGCCCTTTAGCCATTGGCGCGGAAGCCAAGCAAATGGTTGGACGAACACCGGCCAACGTGGTCGTGATTCGGCCGCTGCGGGACGGCGTGATCTCCGAATTCGAGATCACCGAGCGGATGCTGGAATACTTCATCGCCAAAGCCCACGAACAAAGCATCTCACCCGTGCCTCGACCCAGGGTGGTTGTCGGCATTCCTAGCGGAGCCACGGAAGTTGAAAAACGCGCCGTTTACGACGCCGCCATGGCTGCCGGCGCGCGGGAGGCGCTGCTGATCGAAGAACCGACTGCCGCAGCCCTCGGTGCCCGGCTTCCGATCGGTGAGGTGCGCGGATCGATGATCGTCGACATCGGCGGCGGCACGACCGAACTCGCCGTCTTTACCATGGGCGGGATCATCGTCTCACGTTCCTTGCGGGTCGCCGGGGATGAGATGGATCAGGACATCGTGAACTACATCCGCAACAAGTACAACCTGCTCATCGGGGAACGTACGGCCGAGCAATTGAAAATCAACATCGGCTCTGCCTACCCCCTCAAGGAAGAAAAAACGATGAGTGTCCGCGGGCGCAACCTGGTACGCGGCTTGCCTGAAGCCATCGAAATATCGTCCGTCGAGATCCGGGAAGCGCTTTCCGGATCCGTGAACATCATCGTTGAAACCATGCGTGACGCCCTGGACGAAATCCCGCCCGAGTTGATTTCCGATCTGATGGAAGATGGTATCTGTTTAGCCGGCGGAACTTCACAACTCCAAAATCTGACCGAACGTCTCTCGTCCGATCTTCGCATGCGCGTCTGGAATGCAGAAGACCCAATGACATGTGTAGCCCGAGGTGCCGGCCTGGTGCTCGAAGACCTCGATCACATGGGTCAGTTCCTCGTCGGTCTTGACCGTCGACAGCAGAAGGCGTAACCTTCTCAGTCGAGGCTCGATATTCCATAGAATAGTCTGATGAATCGATCAAATTCTCGTTTACTCGTCGCCGGAACGTTGGCACTGATTACGATCGGGATCATGATCCTCAGCGTCGGTGGGTATTTCACCCCCGTGCGGGATTTCTTGTCACGTCCCATCAATGCGGTGCAAGCGTGGATCGCCCTGCGCGTATCCGCCATTCACGACACGCTGACTGCGCCGCGTGACGTCGCCTCTCTGCAGGCCGAGGTTTCCCGGCTGCAGAGCGAGGTTGCTCGATTGGAACAGGAAATTATCAGCCTGCGCGAACAAGCGGCAGAAGCCGAAATCCTCGCCTCGCTGCTGAACTATGCCCGTTCTCAACCGGAGAGTCGTTCGATCGCTGCAAACGTGATCGGCCGCGATCCCAGCCCCTTCATCCGCTCCGTATGGATCGACCGCGGCTCGGATTCGAACCTCAGCCAGGGAATGCCGGTGGTCACGGAACGAGGTTTGGTGGGCCGCATCGCCGAGGTATTCCCCACCGCATCGCGCGTACAGTTGATCACAGACCCTGAAGCAGCGGTTAACGTCACGCTGCAGCTCGCCAGGACGGATGGCGTATTGGTAGCGGAATTCAATGGAGAACTGTCCGTGGATTTGATCGATCAGAATGCTGAAGTCACAGTCGGAGAGTTGGTCCTCACCTCCGGGTTGGGCAACAACTACCCCGCCGACATACCTGTCGGTCAGGTTATAAACGTCAGGCGTCGAGACTACGAACTATTCCAACAAGCGGGCGTGCAGCCGAGCGTCGATTTCGACTCGTTGCACATCGTACTGGTCATCACCAACTTCCAACCCATCCCCATCGAACTGACCGCACCGTGAAAGACCAACGATGTCGTACATAGTTGGTATTCCTTTGTTGAGTTTGCTTGCAATTCTCCAATCTGTGCTGATGGGGTATTTCCAACTGCTGGATGGCCGGGCCGACCTGGTGCTCGTGGCCGTTGTCGCATGGAGTCTCACGCGACGGAGCGAGGAAGCCATGGTATGGGCCGTAATCGGCGGTTTTGCACTCGATTTGCTTTCCGGATTGCCTTTTGGAACGAACGCGCTCATTCTCCTCATCGTCACGTTTCTGGTATCCTTCTTGGAAGGACGGTTTTGGGAGGCACATTTGTTGATGCCCTTGGGAGTCATGCTGGTAGCATCGCTGACCTATCACATTCTATCTACACTCGTGGCCATGATCCTCGTGCAAGACGTATCGTTTGCATACACATTCCGCCGAATCATTCTGCCCAGTACGTTCTTGAACGTCATCATCGCCCTTCCGGCCTCACAACTTGCTTCGGCCTTGCATTATCGTCTTTACCCACAAGAGGTCGAGCTTTAAGGCGGTTGAAGCATGTCCATCGGCAATGATACCCACATTCCCAGATCGAGGATTCGTCTTTCATACCTCATCGTCCTGATCATATTCGCCTTCTTCTTCGTCCGCTTGTTCACCCTGCAAATCGTCGAAGGCGAAACGTACCGGGCACAAGCGGACGATAACCGCTTTGAAACGGTGAACTCTCCTGCCGCACGAGGCATCATCTACGATCGCAACGGTTTCCAACTGGTGCGAAATATTCCCTCCTTCAACGTGGTCATCACGCCCGCTCTGCTCCCTGACAGCAACGCAGAAATCGAAGCCATCTACCTACGATTATCCGAAATCACAGGAGTGCCGATCGACCAGGAAGGACCTCCGGCGGCACGATGCGTTCCCGGCCGTGGAATTCGACAGTTCGTCGAGGAGGGACTCACCAACAGCCCCTACGATGCCTGGCCCATCGCCTGCGACATCGACGAGACGGCCGCGCGGATATTGCGTGAAGAATCGATCGACCTGCCTGGCGTGGGAATCGAGATTTCCCCCGTGCGGGATTACACCACGGGCGCACTGACCTCGGCATTGATCGGCTACCTGGGGCCGATACCGGCAATTTTCGAGCCATATTACACCGAGAAGGGTTTCGTATCCGGACGCGACAAGATCGGCTACGCCGGCATCGAATTCGGTTTTGGATCGGTGATCGACCAGGGCGATTTTCAGGGGGTCTACGTCGGTATGTACCAAGAAATCCTGGCCGGCCAGAACGGCGTAAAGCAGGTCGAAATCGATGTTGCCGGACGACAATTGCGGGAGGTCGGAGAAGTCACCCAACCGGTTCCCGGCAACAATCTACGACTGACGATCGACACGCGTCTGCAGGCCTCCGCCGATGCGGCGCTTCGAAACCGGATGGAATTCATCAACCGCTACGCGGGCGAAGAGCGAACACCCATCGGCGTCGTCATCGCTATGGATCCGCGTACGGGCGATATCCTCGCCATGGTTTCGCTGCCCACCTACGAGAACAATCGGTTCGCCCGCTACATCCCGGAAGACTACTACTTCCAACTGGTACAGGACGATCGTGGAAAACCGCTCGTGAATCATGCCATCGCCGATGTATTTCCGCCGGGATCATCGTTCAAGATGGTCACCGCCGTTGGCGCGCTCAATGAAGGGGTGATAACCCCCGAAGAACAGCTCAACGACCCCGGGAAGATCACCATCACCAACCGCTACTTTCCCAACGACCCGGGGAAGGCGAAGGATTTCGTCTGTTGGAAGGAAGACGGCCACGGTCTCGTGGATTTCGTTCACGGGATTGCCTTCTCTTGCAACGTCTATTTTTACAAGATCGGCGGCGGATTCCCGGGCGAGGTTGAAGAGGGTCTCGGCGTCTCGGGGATCAATCGCTACGCACCCGCACTTGGCTACGGCGCTCCCTTGGGCATCGATCTGCCCGGAGAAGTCGGCGGCTTGATTCCCAACGAAGACTGGAAACGCATCAACCTTGGTGAGGGTTGGTCGACGGGCGATACCTACAACACCGTCGTCGGCCAGGGCTTTGTCGCCGCAACTCCCCTGCAGGTTCTCACTTCGATCGTCACGATCGCCAACGGGGGCAAAGTCATGTGGCCCCACGTGATCAAGGAAGTTCTCGACGGTGAGGGCAACGTGATTTCCCAATACGATCCCTGTGTGCTCTGGGACATCGGTGACGACTTCATCACGCCCCTGGACGAGATCGGCGCCGACTGTCCTACACTTCCACCCGAACTACGCCAATTCATCATCGATGAACGGCGAAATCAAGGCATGCTTTCCCCGGACATCATCGTCGATCCACAAGTGCTCGAACTGGCACAGCAAGGCATGCGCCTGGTAGTCACGGAAGGCACAGCGCACGGCTATGCCGACCTGGAGAACATCTCTTCCGCCGGAAAAACCGGTACAGGAGAATTTTGCGACACCGTCGCCTACAACATGGGATTATGTAAACCGGGCGCCTGGCCGACCCATTCCTGGTACACCGCATACGCTCACTTCGAAAATCCCGAGATCTCCGAGGTTGCCTTCGGCTACAACGGCGGTGAGGGCGCAATCACCGCCGGCCCGATCGTCAAGCAAGTCATGGATGCCTATTTTTCCCTCAAAGCGATCGACGTCGCCCTGGTCGAATAGCACCTGCCGAGGCTTGCCTGGCCTGGTACACGTCCACGGCGTTCCGCTTGTCGCATTCGTTCCGAACGCGTGCTATAATCGCCAATCGAACGGGCTATGAACACACCACTGGCGATTAAAGGGGTCCGGGATGGTCTTCTGATCACCGTTCCTGAGGGTGATTGGGCAGAAGTGCTGCCGAATCTACTCGATACCGTTCAAAAACAAACGGATTTCTTTCGCGGTGCTCGTCTTGCACTTCAAATCGAAAGCCGAGAACTGAGTGCTGCGGAACTCGGTCGTTTGCGCGATACGCTTGCGGAGGAGGAAATCACCCTCTGGGCGATTCTCACGACTTCCGCTGCGACACGGGCCGCTGCCGCCGATCTTGGCCTGGAGCTGGAGTTGGCCAAGCCGTCACACGCCGAGAGGGATGACGAATTTCCACTCGAATCACGCCTGCAGGGCGAAGAAGCGGTACTCGTCGAAAGAACGCTGCGTTCCGGACACAATATCCGTTATGCCGGCCACGTCGTCGTACTGGGCGACGTTAATCCAGGTGCGGAGATCGTCGCCGGCGGACACGTGATCGTATGGGGACGGCTGCGAGGCACGGTTCACGCCGGCGCCAGCGGAGACGAAAGCGCCGCGGTTTGTGCGCTCGATCTCTCTCCGACGCAACTGCGAATCGCGGGACAGATCGCCGTCTCCCCCGGCCGCCGGTCGAAAACGATGCCGGAGATCGCTTGTATCCGAGACGGACAACTGGTCGCCGAGCCCTGGCAAGCGAGATGACTATTTTCAGCAAATTGAACACGGAGTTGGTGTATGAGCGGTAAGATAGCAACAATCACATCCGGAAAAGGCGGCGTTGGTAAGACGACCGCCACCGCGAACATCGGCGCTGCGTTGGCCAATATGGGACTGAGTGTGGTCTGCATCGATGCCGACATCGGGCTGCGAAATCTGGATGTCGTCATGGGACTCGAAAACCGAATCGTCTACGACCTGGTGGACGTCGTCGAAGGCCGCTGCAAGCTCCGCCAGGCGATGATCCGGGATAAACGCCTCGAGGAGTTCTATCTCATACCCGCCGCTCAAACCCGGGACAAAACTGCGGTTTCACCCCAGGACATGGTCCGTCTGACGGATGAACTGCGCGCGGATTACGACTGGATCTTGATCGACTCTCCGGCCGGCATCGAACGCGGCTTTCGAAACGCCATCGCCCCGGCAGACATCGTGGTGATCATCACCAACCCGGAGGTTTCCGCCGTGCGTGATGCCGACCGCATCATTGGTCTGGTCGAGGCGGAAGACAAGGGACCGGGCAGGTTGATCATCAATCGGGTCAAGCCCGAGATGATCAAGCGCGGCGATATGCTGGGCACGGATGACGTTCTCGACGTCCTGGCCATCGAACTGGTGGGCGTGGTGCCGGACGACGAGTCGGTCATCGTCGCCGCCAACAAGGGTCTGGCGGTGGTGTTGGACCCGCGCAGCAAAGCAGGCGGATCATTTCGCAACATCGCGCGACGCCTGAACGGTGAGAACGTTCCATTCGAGGCATTGGAGGAGCAGGATGGTTTCTTCGGACGCCTGTCCCGCCTCGTCAAATCAGGAGGCGAAGGATGAGCCTCAGAAACCAATTGCGATTTGGACGACGCAGCAGTGCACAAACTGCCAAGGAACGCCTCAAACTCGTTCTCGTGCACGACAGAGCGGGGCTCTCGCCGAATCGATTGGAAGCGCTCAAGGATGAACTCATCGATGTAATCTCCAGGCACGTCGAGATCGATAAACATTCGGTCCGCGTAACTCTCACGCGCGACCGGGAACAGCAACGCCTCGTCGCAGATATTCCCCTGACCCCTGCTCCTTCTCGACGCGGAAGGTCAAGATAAGGTATGCGTCAAACCCGCATTTGGCGACATTTCGATGTTTGGCTGTTAGCCGCGGTCGCGGTGCTGACGATCGCCGGTATTGCCATGATCAGTTCGGCGATCGCCGGGAATCAGGAATTGGCCGAAAGCCCCTCGCGGCAAACGCTTTTTGCGGTCGTCGGTTTCGTCGTAGTTCTCCTGACTGCAGCGATCGATTACCGTTTTTGGTCGACGTTCTCCCGTCCGATATACATCCTCACGATCGCGCTGCTTGGGTTGATCGCTGCGGCCGGCGTTGTCGGATTCGGCTCCGCTCGCTGGTTTCGAGTAGGCACGACAACCGTGCAGCCTTCCGAATTGGCCAAGATTTTCATGATTCTGGTACTGGCCAGCTACGTCGCCCGCAACCAGCACAAGCTCGACCAAGTCGGCACGATCGTGCGCAGCCTGGCCCTGGTTGGATTACCCGCACTGCTCGTGTTCATTCAACCGGATTTGAGTACCGCAATCGTCCTCGGCGTCATCTGGGCGGCGTTGGTCTGGGCCGGCGGAATGCGCATCCGGAGGCGAATTACGGCGCGACCTACAACGTAAATCAGGCCCGCATCGCCATCGGCTCCGGCGGCTTTTCCGGCAAAGGGTACGGCAACGGGACCCAGGTTCAATTAAGGTTCTTGAAGGTTCGCCATACGGATTTCATCTTTTCCGCCATGTCGGAAGAATTCGGATTCGTCGGCGCGGCGATCCTCCTGCTGCTCTTCATGTTCATCATCTTTCGCTGCCTGCGCGCGGCGAGCATGGCGCGCGACACGTTCGGTGCATTGATCTGTTATGGCGTAGCGATCCTTCTGTTCTTCCAGGGCGCTTTCAACATCGGCGTGAATCTGAATATTTTCCCCGTATCCGGCCTCCCACTGCCCTTTTTCAGCTACGGCGGATCCTCATTGTTGACGAGCCTCCTGGGCATCGGACTCGTGGAGAGCGTGATCCTGCGCCACAAGAAAATCGAACTCTAATTTCAGCATTCATCAGGGAAGGTACATGACAGCTTCAAAACCCGTTCGCGTCCGTTTTGCGCCTTCACCGACGGGCCACTTTCACCTCGGCGGCGGCCGCACGGCACTCTACAACTACCTGCTCGCCCGGCAACACGACGGAAAATTCATCCTGCGCATCGAAGACACCGACCGCAAACGGTTCGATCCCCAGGCGGAAGAGGAGATGGTCGAGTCGCTCCACTGGCTTGGTATCCACTGGGACGAAGGCCCCGACGTCGGCGGACCGCATGCCCCCTACCGCCAATCCGAGAGAACGGAGATCTACAAGACCCGCGCCGAAGAACTCATCCGCAGCGGGCATGCCTATTACTGCTTCTGCTCCCCGAAACGTCTGGCGCAAGTTCGCCAGGAGCAGCAGTCCCGCAAAGAGCCTCCGCGCTACGACCGTCTGTGCCGTCAACTGAGCCCCGGGGAAGCCGAGTCCAGGGTCGAAGCGGGCGAATCCCACGTCGTGCGCTTCAAGACACCGCTGGAAGGAACGACCACGGCGGTCGATTTCCTGCGCGGCGAAATCAGCGTCGAAAACGCCACCCTGGATGACTACATCCTACTCAAATCGGACGGCCTGCCGGTCTATCACCTGGCGGCGATGGTCGACGACCACTTGATGGGCATTACCCACGTCTTCCGCGGGTCGGAGTGGCTGCCCACGTTTCCCCTGCACGTGATGATCTATCAGGCCTTCGGATGGGAACAACCGGTTTGGGTGCACCTCTCCGTGTTTCTCAATCCCAGCGGAAAGGGGAAGATGAGCAAGCGCCAGGCTGGCGTGAAAGGGATATACATCTCCGAACTGCGCGATGAGGGGTACCTCCCGGAAGCGCTGGTCAACTGGATCGCGCTGATGGGCTGGTCGTACGACGATCACACGGAATATTTCAGCATGCAGGATTTAATCGAGAAATTCAGCCTGGAGAAACTCAATCCCAGCCCGGCCGCCGTGAATTACGGCAAACTCGACCATTTCAACGGCCTGCACATTCGCGCCCTGCCCATCGCAGAGCTGAGCGAACGGATTCGTCCCTACTTCGAAGCGGAAGGGTACGAGGTCGACGAAGACCGTCTGCAGGCCATCACCGCGATCATCCAGGAGCGTATCCGCACGCTGGACGAGGCGGTCCTGATGGCGGGATTCTTCTTCCGCCAAGACGTGGAGGTTAAAGCGGAGGAGTTGGTCGGCAAGAAAATGGACGCCGCCCAGTCGGCGGAAGCGGCGCAGGCAGCGCTCGAGACGATCGAGTCGATCGCGGCGTTCAAAGTCGAACCGCTGGAAGAGAAGCTGCGGGCCCTGGCGGATTCGTTGGGTTTGAAGGTCGGGCAGTTGTTCGGCATCCTGCGCATCGCCGTCACAGGACAAAAAGTGAGTCCACCGCTCATCGAAAGCATGGTCATCATCGGCAAAGAGACCGTGGAAGTCCGCATTCGGCAAGCGGTATCCCTGCTGAAAGGAATGGAATAGACCGCATCGTTGCTTTAAAATCTCTCGAGTTTGCGGTAGGCAGTAAAGGAGTAAAATATTACCGGTCTGTGGGACGATAGCTGACGCTGTAAGCGTCAGGATTGTCTTGGCAAAGGAACGCCTCGTCAGGAACCAACTGCAATCCTTGTGAATGGGGGCTACATATCACCAATTTGAATTCAGCATAGAAGGTACCACCCAAAATTCTTTGTTCTCACGAACTCAATACCTGACTGCCCCGATCAAAGATCGACTAAGGAGTAGGAAAATGTCGAAATGTCGCGTCCGTCTGATTTATTGGCTCGTGCTGGTTTTCGTTTCGGTTGGTGGAGGTGTGGCTGTGGATGTTGCCCTGAAAACCCAGGCGTTCCCCTGGTGGCTGCGCCTTCTGGGTCTGGCCGGCATGCTGTTGGCACGCTACCCACTGCAGCGGACGGGGAGAATATTGAAGGATCGAGGGGAGGCTGAGGAGTGGGGCTGCACCACACACCTCGTGACGGATGACATCTACCAGTGCGTCCGGCATCCACACCACCTCGGGGTGGGAATCTTCATGACCGGGTTGGGTTTGTTGATCGGACATATATGGTCCTTCTTGTTCATCACGGTGGCCCAATGGGCTTGGGTGCTGGCATTCTTGCTCATCGTGGAAGAACCGGAATTGGCGGAGAAATTCGGCGAAGCATACAACGTCTACCGCCGGCGTGTGCCGATGCTGCTGGCAAACCCGAGGTGTCTGGCCAGGATCATGTCGCAGCCGCTTGATCGAGGAGAGAGTTGAAGCAGGTCGTTTAGACAAATATCCCGCAGATATCGATCCAGGAATTGATTCGCAATAGATGTAGACCGCCGGAAGCATGCATTTCCCCGGCGGCGCGCAAGCCGTGGATACGGCGCACGTAGACCGGTACCACAGCCTATGGTAAAATGCCATTTGCTTTGGGGGTTCGTCTAGTGGTAGGACAGCGGACTCTGAATCCGTCAGCCGAGGTTCGAATCCTCGACCCCCAGCCTGAAGATGCCCGTGAGCGCGAGGTTGATCCCGGATCACGGGTTTTTTTATGCTTGGAGACCCAACGCCGAATATGGCTATGCGAAGGAATTCAGCGTCGAGGATTTCCTTATACGTCTCTTCGAAATCAACTTCCGGAAAAACGCCCCACTAACCCGCTCAGGCGTCGTTGGTATAATGTGCGGATGGAAGAGACCAAGACCTGGCGTCAAGCCCTGCAGAAGACCCGTCAGACAGCCCTGGGCCGTCTGGCGGCGCTGTTCGGGTCGAGCGAACTGGACGACACCTTCTGGGAGCAGCTGGAGGAAATACTCCTGCGTGCGGACGTGGGCGTCGAAACGACCACGACGCTCCTGGACGATCTCAAAAAAGCAAGCCGTGAAGAGGGTCTGACGAAAGGCACGCAGGTCGAAAACAAACTTCGAGGCGCCTTACGGGCACAACTGAAACCGGTTCCCGGTGAAGAACTTTTGGGAAAGCCTCACGTCATCATACTCGTGGGCGTAAACGGCTCCGGCAAAACGACCTGCGCGGCGAAAATCGCACATCGCTGGCTGGCGCGCGGCCGTTCGGTACTGCTCGCCGCCGCCGACACCTACCGGGCAGCTGCGAGCGAGCAGCTTCAGGTATGGGGACGACGCTTGAACGTCGACGTTATCTGTGGTCAGCCCGGCAGCGATCCCGGCGCAGTCGTTTTCGACGCCTGCTCCGCCGCAACTTCGCGCGGCGTGGACGTGGTCATCGTCGACACTTCGGGCAGGATGCATACCGAGCATAACCTGATGCAGGAGTTGAAGAAAATACAACGCGTGGCCGGAAAAGTGGTCCCGCATGGACCTCACGAGACGCTGCTCGTGCTCGACGCAACCACCGGTCAGAACGGATTATCGCAGGCGGAGGCGTTTTCCGCTGTGGTCGACCTCACGGCGGTGATCCTGGCGAAATTGGATAATTCCGCCAAGGGCGGCGTCGCCTTCGCCGTTTCGAGTAAAATCGGACTGCCGATTCAATACGTGGGCACCGGAGAGAACGTCCAGGCGCTCGAGCGTTTCGACTGTGACGCGTTCATCGACAGCATACTGCCCGGATGAAAAAGGTGATTCCGGGCTTGCTTTACTCAAATCGGGTATTGTTCGACCCCGGACAGACATGGCATAATGCGAGAAAAGGAAACCTGACCAATGGATGATTTGAAATCAGAACTCGAAGGCATTCAGCAACGAATTCAAGAATTAATGGTGCGTCTTTGACTTCGCTGCACGCGAAGAAGAATTAGCGAAACTCGAGCGGGCTGCAGAAGATCCCTCGCTCTGGGACAATCCGGAACACGCGCAAAAAATCATGAAAAAGGCCGTGCGACTGCGTGCCTACGTGGACGACTGGCAGACATTCCAACAGCGGGCAAGGGACGCATTCGAGCTCGCCTCACTGGGCGACGAGGATCTTCGTGCGGATATCGAACAGGAACGCGACGAACTGCTGCAAGAACTCGAACGCAAAGAGACGCAGGCGCAGTTATCCGGGCCCTACGATCAAGACAGCGCCATCCTTGCCATCCACGCCGGAGCCGGGGGAACGGATTCTCAGGACTGGGCGCAAATGCTCCTGCGCATGTATCTGCGCTGGTCGGAACGCCACGGCTACGACGTCGATATCATCGATCAGAGTGATGGAGAGGAAGCGGGAATCAAGAGCGCCACGTTGACCATCGACGGCGAGTATGCTTACGGCTACCTGCGGTCCGAGAAGGGAGTCCACCGCCTCGTGCGTATATCTCCCTTTGATTCCTCGCACCGCAGACATACATCCTTTGCCCTGGTGGAGGTGCTTCCGCAAGTTGAAGCCGATGACGATATCGTGATCGATCCCAACGATCTGCGCATCGACACCTATCGTTCCGCCGGCGCGGGTGGACAAAACGTACAGAAGAATGAAACCGCCATTCGAATCACCCACCTCCCCACAGGAATCGTGGTGACCTGTCAAAACGAGCGCTCGCAGGTGCAGAATAAGGAAAACGCCATGCGCGTGCTGCGTGCAAGACTCATGGATCTGAAACAACGGCAACAAGAAGAAGAAATCGCTGAAATTCGCGGCGATTACGTCAAAGCCGAATGGGGAAGCCAGATTCGTTCCTACATACTGCATCCCTATCAAATGGTAAAAGACCACCGCACTGACTATGAGGTCGGCAATCCGTCAGCCGTTCTCGATGGCGATCTCGATGGTTTCATCGACGCCTACCTGAGAGAGTCGATCGGGCAATCGAAATAATTGACGCCTTGTCGGCCCGATAGCCATCTGCTATAATCCGGCCGCTATTCTTCCAAGGAGGTATCGCGCGTGGAGAAGTTCCTCAATCTTGCAATGATCGTCGTGTCCGTCGCTTTAATCATCGTCATCATCCTCCAAAGCCGGGGAGCGGGGCTCGGTGGACTTGGCGGTGGAGCCGATATGAGTGGGGGTTCCAGTTTTTACGCTCGTCGAGGCGTGGAACGTTTGTTGTTCAACGTCACCATCGGCATGAGCATCGTCTTCTTCCTGCTTGCAATCATCACCACCATCTTGGTGGGCTAACAACTCCACCAAACCCGGACATCCAACAAGGCATAAATCAAGCATGCGAAATATACGCTGGCAACTATTGATCGCGGTCGGCGGCTTACTCCTCGTTGTAGGATTACTCGTCGGCCAATCGCCAAACACCGAAATCGTATCCTCCCAGCCTGCAGTTGGCGGCGTGTATATCGAGGCACTCGTCGGTCAAATACAGCGTCTCAACCCAATCCTGGATGTCTACAATCAAGTCGATCGCGATATCGATCGGCTGATCTTCAGCGGCTTGATCCGTTTCGACGATCGCGGCATCCCCGTACCGGATCTCGCCCAATGGACGGTTACGGCGGACGCGACGCTATACACGGTCACGATTCGCGAGAATGCCGTGTGGCACGACGGCGAGCCCGTCACGTCCGATGACATCATCTATACATATTCCAAATTTCAGGATGAAGACTATCCGGGGCCGCTGGATTTACACGACCTTTGGACGCAGGTCAACATCATCCGCCTCGACGATCGCCGGGTGCAGTTCCAGCTTCCCGAACCATTTGCGCCGTTCCTGGATTATTTGAGTGTCGGTCTGCTGCCCGACCACCTGCTCCGCGGCGTCTCTGCAACAGACTTGATCGACCACCCTTTCAACCTTCAACCGATCGGTACGGGACCGTTTCGCTTCGATCGCTTCCTGGTCCAAGACGAGCAGATCACCGGCGTCAGCCTCGTGGCATTCGATGACTATTTCGCGCAACGCCCCTACCTCGAACGCGTCGAATTCCGCACCTATACCGATTCAACGGCTTCTCTCACTGCGTTCCTCGATGGAGAAGTCCAGGGGATCGCCAACGTCGACGAGGCCATCCTCCCACAGATTCTCGCCTCAACGGAACTCAATTTACATACGGCAAGATTGCCCAATCTGGGCATCATCTTTCTGAACACACAAAATCCCGGAAAGGATTTCCTTTCCGTCAAGCAATTCCGGCAGGCGTTGCAGTTCGCCATCAACCGGCAATGGATCATCGACAAAGCACTCTCCGGGCAGGGATTGATCCCCATCGGACCGGTACTTCCAGGCACGTGGTCCTTTGCGGAAAATCTCCAGCCGGTTCCTTTCGATCCGCAACGCGCCGCGAACATCCTGGAGACGCTGGGTTGGATTTTACCTGCAGGCGCATCCCCGGGCACGCCGGAATACCAACGCAGTAAAGACGAGCAGGCCTTAAGCCTGACCCTGCTGTATGAAGAGAATTCCCTGGATACCATGATCGCCGAGATGATAAAAGAAAGCTGGGAGGCGATCGGAATTCGTGTAGAGCTTCGCAGTGTAGACTCTGATACCATGATCTCCGCTTATCTCGAACCGCGCGAATACGAAGCAGCGCTTACACACATCAATCTGATGCGCTACCCCGATCCCGATCCCTATCCTTTCTGGCACGATTCACAAGTCGAGACAGGCCAGAATTACAGCGGTTTCGACGACCGGAACATCAGCATCTGGCTCGAACAGGCGCGTATCACACCGGATTTCTCTCGCCGAGCAGAGTTGTATCGCAGTTTCCAATATAGATTCCAGGATCAAGCTCCTTCACTGCTGCTCTATTACGATGTCTATAACTATGCCATCGATGCTCAGATACAAGGTGTGAGTATCGGACCGCTGTTCGATCCCAGCGACCGATTCAACAGCATCGAAAACTGGCATCTAATCGCACGCCGCAATCTGGGCACCCAAATTACGATTACAGACGAACCTTAAACCTTCTCCTTTGCCGGCCCTGTCCTGTACCCCTCAAATCTCATTCCACCGATTGCAGTGAGATTCTCCAACGAAGAACCCTCCCCACGAAAAGAAACGATGCGGAGAGATCGCGTCGTACCGTGGTATAATCGACACGCTCAAAAAGGGGGACCTCATGAAGATTTCTGCAGAAAGGTGTAGATGTGAGTAGCAAAGAAGGTACGGGAACGCAGCTCCATTTGGAAGACCTCAAACCCGCCATGAAACTCGAGGGGCGCGTGACGAAGACCGACCTGGTGGGCGCATTTGTCGACGTTGGCGTAGAATGCGAAGGCTTGATCCACATTTCAAAATTGAAGGAAAGCCCGGTGAACCGGGTGGAAGACGTCGTCCAGGTGGGACAGGAAGTCGAGGTTTGGGTTCATCTAGTGGACCCGGACTCGGGGCGGCTCGAATTGAGCATGTTGAAACCCATTCTGTTGAAATGGAAAGACCTCAAACCCGGCAAACGCCTCAAGGGAAAAGTCGTACGCATCGAAAATTTCGGGGTGTTCGTTGATGTAGGCGCGGAGCGTCCGGGACTGGTGCATATCAGCGAAATGAGCAACGAATATGTAAAGAATCCTTCGGAAATCGTATCCCTGGGAGACGAAGTCGAAGTCAACGTTATCGATGTAGATCGAAAGAAGCGTCAGATTCGCTTCAGCATGAAGGACTCCATCGAGGACTACGTCGATGAGATCGATGAATCCGAAGAGGAAACCCCGACGGCGATGGAACTGGCGTTGCGCCAGGCGCTGGAACAGTCGGATCAAAACACCAAAGCTGCGCCGAGCGAACCTTCAAAGAAAAAGCAGGCCAAACGCGACGAATTGGAAGACATTCTTCAGCGAACGTTGGAACACCGCGTCCGGACCGCATCGACAGAATCCTGATACCCGTCCAACGTCCTCCTTCCTCATTGGCATTAAACAAAAAATCGGGCGTCAGATACGCCCGATTGTCATTTTTACCGCTGAAATCTTACGACTGAAAAAAATCAATGCTCGAACATCAGATGTTCAGGCATCCCTCATATAACATCGTCTTCGATCCAATCCTCATCTCCATCTTCATCTTCTTCATCATTACCACTCTCGTCCTCCCACACCTCATCGATTTCATCGAGTTCATCGATATCGTCGATGTCTTCGATTTCATCCAATTCCCAATCCTCGGGTTCCGAGAGCGTGACATCGTCGATGTGGGAATATGTCAGGCATCCCTCATCGGGATCGAGCCGGATAATCTCAGCCGTGCAGTAACCCGATTCCAGGAAGTAACAATCGATGTAGCGACAACGAATGCGTGCCATATTCTTGAACTCCGTCTATTCGATCACGAAATTCTCTCTCATTCGCAAGATACTCAAGACGAACAAGAAAGACATTAGGGCCGCAGAAAGAATACAAAACGGACAGATCGCATGAATAACGGCCACTTCGAGATACGTCAGGTACGCAGAGTAAATCATACCGGTCAGGGTGACGCCAAACAATGCCAGATTCAAGTTATCCGTCCACGCAGGACGCCGCATTCCGACGACAATCATCAGAAGGATCAAGGCGTATCCCAGTGCACCGATGAAGGCAATCGGGACATCTCCAATCATAGCATATGGACTGCTGTTTACCGCATCGCAATCCCCGATTTGTGAACAGGCCGCCGTGTTGCCGGTTATCTTCAGCCAGCCCAGGTAGAATGAATCGATGAAACCAGCAGCCGCGGAAATCAAACCCAGCAAATTCATCCGACTGACGATCACCATTCGATCCGGCTCATTCTCTTCTCATTCACCAACGAAAATAATATACACGAAACCCCTCCGGCTGTCAGTATTTAAAATTCCCCTTACGATGCGAGATTTCTCAATCCGAGAATCAGCCAAACTCATCCGGGGCGGAGCCGCCGTGCTTCGAGTACGTTGGGAAGCGCCTCCAGGCGATTGAGCACACGGCTCAACTGCTCGATATCGGTCACATCCATCACCAAATCGAACATCGCCAGACTGTTCTTCGTCGAGACGTGGACCGACGACATGTTGATGCCCTCATTTGCCTCAAGCGTCGAAACGTCCCGCATCAACCCATCGCGATCGTAGGCTCGCAGACGGACCGAAACGGGATAGGTTTGCCGGAGTCTGCCCCACGAGACCTGTACCAATCGTTCGCGGTCTTTAATCCGTAACACGTTGGGACAGTCCTGACGATGGATCGTTGCGCCGCGTCCGCGGGTGATGTATCCCACGATCGGATCGCCCGGCGCCGGTTTGCAGCACATCGCCATTCGTGAAAGTAAACCGCCCGACAACCCGAGGATACTTACGTCTTCGGTCGTGACGTCCTTCGCCGGAACGGGTTCCAGAATTTCCGCAAAGCCAAATTCGTCTTCTTTTTCCTCGACGACTTTGGCGATGATCTTATTCAGATGTAGGTCACCGCAGCCGATAGCGACCTGCATTTCCTCTGCGTTCGGGTATCCCAAATCCCGGGCGATTTTCTCGTAGGAGACGCTTTCCACACCCAGGCGTTTCAATTCACGTTCCAACAACAGACGACCGTGGGAGATGTTCAGCTCACGATCGCGCCGGCGGAACCACTGCCGGATCTTGCTGCGGGCTCGCTGGCTGCGGACCATTTCCAGGCTCGGGTTGAGCCAGTCCCGACTGGGTCCGCCGCGCTTCGCCGTCAGAATTTCGACCGAATCTCCGGTCTGGATCTTGTAATTTAACGGAACCAGTTTGCCCCCCACTTTCGCACCGCGGCAGCGATGGCCGATGTCCGTGTGAATGTGGTAGGCGAAATCGATAGGAGTCGATCCTGCCGGCAAGTCGATCACGTCGCCTTTGGGCGTGAAGACATACACACGATCGTTGAAGACGTCCGACTTCATCGCATCCACGAAATCGCCGGCGTCGTCGACGTCCTGGCGCCATTCCATCAATTTGCGCAGCCAGACAATCCGCTGTTCGAAAGTATCGTCTCTCGGCCGGCCTTCCTTGTAGCGCCAATGCGCCGCGATGCCGTATTCGGCCTTTTCGTGCATCGGTGGCGTCCGAATTTGAGCTTCGAGGGTACCGCCATCGTTGTAGACCACGGCGGTGTGCAAGGATTGGTAGAAGTTATCCTTCGGCGTGGCGATGTAATCGTCGAACGTGCCTGGTATGGGTTTCCAGCGATTGTGAATGACTCCCAATGCCAGGTAACAGAGCGATTCGTTATCTACGATCACGCGCACTCCGCGGACGTCGTAGACCATGTCGAACGGCACCCCTTTACGGTCCATTTTGCGGTAGATGGAATACAGATGCTTCGGACGTCCGTAGACTTCAGCCTGTACGCCCGCTTCCGCCAGGACCGTTTTCAACTGCTTCGAAATTTGCTCCAAATCCTGCTCGCGATCGACTCGCCGTTTGGCGACGTTTTCAGCGATCTCCTTGTATTTTTCCGGAAAGACGTAGCGGAAGGCCAGATCCTCCAACTCCCACTTCATCTGCCAGATTCCCAGCCGGTTGGCCAGCGGTGCAAAAATCTCCAGTGTCTCCTCGGCGATTCGCTTCCGTTTCTCTGGTGGAAGATGAGACAGCGTACGCATGTTGTGAAGGCGGTCAGCGAGCTTGATCACGACGACCCGAACGTCGTCCCCCATGGCCAGAAAGGTTTTACGCAGGGTTTCTTTGGCCAATTCGCTCTTCGTGGCGCGAGGTTCTTTTCCACTTCCGGCGCGTCGACTGACACGTGGCAGCTGGGTCAACTTGGTCACGCTGTCCACCATTAGCGCCACCTCGTCGCCAAAATCACGAGTTATATCTTTCAAACTGACTTTGGTGTCCTCGACGGTGTCGTGGAGCAATCCGGCGACGATCGCCAGGGTCGGCGCGCCCAATTCAGCCAGAATAGCGGCAACGGCGAGACAATGCTGTACGTAGGGTTCCCCGGAGGCGCGCTTCTGGCCACGATGGGCTTTATTGGTGAATTTATAGGCGCGCTCGATGAGCTCCCGATCTGCGGGACTCGAGTCATCCGGTAAAAGTTTGAGAAGACCTTCAAACTCCATGTTTTACCCTGGGCCGGTCTCAAATTGGAACTTTCGATCCGATGCCGATCAACGCAGCAATCGACATCTTCTCGATTCTTCAACTGCCATTGAAACGCTGAATTTCTGCGTCAAGCCCATTTTAAACGGATTGTATCACCTTGCGACAACTCATCGAAAGGTGATACGCACTACAGGTGGCGTGTATCTATTTTCGGTTTCTTCGCGAACGGTTGGGTAAAAATGGATCCACTCAGATGAGCATTTCTCGTTTAGTACCCAGTCTGAGAGACATCGATCTCTGGAATACGAGTATACCAATCCTCAGCGACGTCGATCTCTGCGTTCCCGCGTACTTCCAGCAGCCACTGATCGAATGCTGCGTTCTTTGCCAATTGGTATTCGTAATCCGTATACGGCTGCACTTCACGCCCCATGATTTCGAACACATCCCAACCCTGGTAGGTCTGAACGGGGCCAAAGAGCGTGCCGACAGGTTCCGTCGCCAGGGATTGGGCGGACGCACCAAAGCCTGCAAGTATGATTTCTTCGGTCAACCAGCCCAAGTCGCCGCCGTCTTCCTTCGTCGTGGCGTCCTGGGAATACTCCAGGACGAGATCTTCCCACGCTTCACCCTCGTCCAATTTCGAACGGACCTCCTGGGCGGTTTCCTGGGAGTCGGTTAGGATGTGACGCAGTTCTGTCTTCTCCCCATTCATGGAAACGTCCTGACCGATAATCTCCCTGATTTTTTCGCGCAGCAAATTGGTCTCTACGAGGCGGCGGAATTGCGCTTCAGAAAGACCGGTTTGCTCATCCACACTGGAGAGGAACGTAGAATAGACTTCATCAAAACCCTCTTGCGTGTATGGCGTCGGCGTTGGGCGCGGTGTGGGGGTGATTGCATCCGTCGGGGTGGCATCGAGGTTTGTGGCCTCCGCCGTCGCGGCCGCCGTTAATGTCCTCTGGGCGAATTGAGTCGGATCGACGGTCGGCGACGGTGCGCTCGTCGGTGTCCCTTCACGGTAATATCCAAAAGCCTCTTCGATCGTCTGATCGAGTTCCGTCTGGGGGATTTCGATGCCCATTGCTTTGGCCTCGTGACGTACGAGCACCCCATTGATCATGGTGTCCAGTACACTGGGGGCAATATCCTGGGGAGTATTGCCGGACTGCAGTTCGAAGAGCACACGACTTTGGAAATCTCTGGTGGTTATTTTCTCGCCGTCAACAACTGCGACCGGTTCGTTGGGCACGACGACAAGTTGGTGGTAGAACGAATAGGCGACGAGGCCGATGACGAGAATCGTCGTGATGACTGTGCCCGCAATAATCCGATTCTGCAGGATTCTCTCGCGCTCCGCCCGGGCCAAATGCTTTTTCGTCGGTCGCAGGTGTTGTTTTTGCCTGGTCATGAAACGTCTCCACCGATCACGTCAGAAGTTACCTGTCGATCACGCAGACTGCAAATGAGGGAATGATCTCACCGCAATTAGCGATATCGCTCCGCGGCGAAGGGGATCAGCGCCATGTGTCTTGCGCGTTTGACGGCTTTCGCAACCATACGCTGATGTTTGGCGCACGCACCCGTCTCGCGTCGAGAACGGATCTTGCCCTGTTCGGTAACGTAGCGTTTGAGCAGATCGATCTGTTTGTAATCGAGCGCTTTGGTTTTATCCGCGCAGAATTGGCATACTCTCGGCCGGCGCGAGAAACGTCGGCCCCTGCGAGGAGAACGCGAGCGCCGCTGTGGTTGATCGTCCTCGTCTTCGTCCTCTTCCTCGTCTTCTATCAGTTCTTCTTCTTCAGCCAATGTCCTTACTCCTATACTTCAAATAGAATTCATCGTGATGAAAATAGATCGTCGTATTAGAAGGGGAAATCCTCTTCCATCGCTTCGCTTGAAATTGGTGCGTCGTTCGATATTTCCCGGCGATCGCCGAGCATGATCATCTCCTTGGCCACCAATTCCGTCGTGAAATGCTTGTTTCCCTCGTTATCTTCCCAGCGGCGGGTTTGCAAACGCCCTTCCACATAGACTTGCTGCCCTTTGTGCAAGTATTGATTGCATATCTCCGCCAATGAGCCCCAGGCGACGACGTTGAACCATTCCGTTTCCTCGTGTCTTTCGCCATCGGCAGAAGTCCAGGAACGCGTCGTTGCTACGCTGAACGTCGTCACCGGACGCCCCGAAGGTGTATAACGCATCTCGGGATCGCGTCCCAAATGTCCGATGATCATTACTTTATTCAACCCACGACTCATCTCAGGCTCCTTTCACTCGTTTCCCCTTACCTGATGTCTCTCACACTATTCACGATCTTGGAGCGTGATCATAAACCGCAGGATCTGTTCGCTGAGACGGAGATCGCGTTCGATAACCACACCGGCTTCCGGCGGCATCTCAACGTCGATAATGAAATAATGACCATCGTTTTGTTTCGCGATCGCATAGGCCAAGCGACGCTTGCCCCAACGATCTACTTTTACGATTTTTCCGCCGGCGGCATCAACCCAGCCGGTTACTCGCTCTTCGAGAGCCTTCAGTTCAGTTTCATCCAATTCAGGGTGTGCGATATATGCTAACTCATAGTTGCGCATCGGGTTTTCCTTTCCTCGGGATTGCCCCCGGTCCTAAACCGAGCGGTTTAGTATGAGAGCGGAAAGCGCGTTTGATCGATAGCGCGGCAACAGGCAATAGTTTATCATGCGCGGGTTAGAATTTCAAGCTTCACTAGTACGCTCACTTTTTTCAAGGTATAATTTTTACAAACCGGGGTTGGTTTATTGTCGACGACACGAACGCCACCAACCCAGTCGATCCGAGAGGCGTTGGAATTCGTTCTGGGCACAGCCCGGTTTCAGATCTCAACGGCCAGGTTGCTCATCGCCTGGCTCGCTTCGTGTAATGCCGCTTCATTCGTGGTTTCTCAGGAGGCAGGATGTCAGCTAACTCGATTCAATTTGGCACGGACGGTTGGCGCGGCCGTATTGCTGAAAACTACACCTTTTCGGGCGTTCGGCGCTGCACACAGGGTTTTGCGCAGTATCTGCTCGAGATGGCGGGTGCTGGAGAGAAAGTCGTCGTTGGGTACGATCAACGCTTCGCTTCGGAAAACTTCGCGGCTGCGGCCGCGGAAGTCTTGGCCGCCAACGGTTTTCAGGTCTTGCTAACGAACGCTGCTTCCCCCACACCTACTATTTCTTATGCCGCGGTGCACAACCATGCGATCGGCGCGATCAACATTACCGCTTCCCACAACCCGCCCAGCGACAATGGATTTAAAGTGCGCGATCGGCATGGCGGCGCGATCGATCCGCAGGGTTTGAAGCAGATCGAAGCCAAAATCCCGGCAAGTGAAGACGAGATTCCCCGCATTCCGATCGAAGATGCGCTTGAAGAAAAGAAGGTCGCCTATTTCGACCCGGCACCTGCCTACGTCGAACAAATCAAGAGTCTGGTCGACCTGGAACCAATCCGCAAAGCCGGCCTGACGATTTTGGTCGATTCGATGTGGGGAAACGGAAGCGGCTGGTTTACAAAACTTTTAAGTGGCGACAAGACCAAAGTCATCGAAATCCATAATCAGCGAAATCCCATATTCCCCGAAATGATCCGGCCCGAACCCATCCCGCCCAACATCGATGTTGGTCTTGCGGCGACCAAAGAACACCACGCCGATGTCCTGCTGGTCACGGACGGCGACGCGGATCGTGTAGGCATGGGTGACGAACACGGAAATTTCGTGGACCAACTGCGAGTCTTTGGTTTATTGGCCTACCACATGCTCGAAATTCTTGGCAAGCGAGGTCCGATCGTAAAGACGCTATCGACAACGTCGATGCTGAACAAGCTCGGGAAGATCTACGACGTACCCGTGTACGAAACGGGTGTAGGCTTCAAATATGTGGCGCCCAAGATGCTCGAAGTGGATGCGCTCATTGGCGGAGAGGAATCCGGCGGATACGCCTTTCGGGGTCACGTCCCCGAACGCGACGGCATCCTGGCTGGATTGTACCTTCTCGACATGATGGTTCGTCTTAATCGCAAGCCCTCGGAACTCATCGATTTGCTGTTCGAAAAAGTCGGACCGCATTACTACGAACGCATAGACACCCGCCTGGCGGCCGACGAACACGAATCGATAAAAAAGCGTGTACAGCAAGCGTCCCCTGAAAAGATAGCAGGGCTTAAAGTAACCGATATCAACACACTCGACGGATACAAGTACGAACTGGAAGACGGTGGATGGCTGCTCATCCGCTTCTCCGGAACCGAACCGATCATCCGGGTGTATTGTGAAACGACGCAAGCCGACCGGGTGGACCCTATTCTCGAGGACGGGCTTCGCATCGCAGGCATTGAATGAATGCGTCGACAAGGAGACTCGCCGACACACACTGCCATCTCGTGCTGGCCCAGTTCGACAAGGATCGAATCGAAGTAATCGAACGAGCCCAAGAAGCGGGCGTGGAGCGCATTCTCGTTCCGGGAATCGATCTCATAACCAGCCGACTGGCGGTAGAATTATCACAGAGTAACGCGAATATACATGCGGCTGTTGGAATTCACCCACATGACGCTCGTACGTGGGATTCCAACACTGCGGCGGAGATCGGCGAGCTCGCCCGTTCTGCGGGTGTCGTTGCGATAGGCGAAATCGGGCTGGATTACTACCGGAACCTTTCCACGCCGCAGCAGCAAAAACACGCCTTCCTGGATCAATTAACACTCGCCGCCGAGATTGGACTGCCCGTCGTGATTCATAATCGTGAAGCGACACAGGATGTTATTGAAAATTTACTTCAATGGTCTCGAGATCTACCCGAATCCCTTCGAGGACGTGCCGGCGTGCTGCATGCGTATTCAGCGGACATCGAGACCGCTCTTCTCGCCGCAGAAGCTGGTTTCTATTTCGGTGTGGCGGGCCCGGTGACCTTTCGCAGCGCAGAGCCTTTACGTGAAGTCGTGTCGCAAATACCGATCACGAGGTTATTACTGGAAACGGATTCCCCCTATCTCACACCGCAGCCCTTTCGCGGCAAACGCAACGAACCTGCCTACGTGAGATTTATTGCCGAGAAATTTGCGGGTATCATGGGGATAAACGAGAGTCAGGCAGCGGATGCAACTTGGCAAAATGCCGCGACTCTCTTCGATTGGAATCATGGAAACGACGACCGTAACCTTCTTTGATCTCATCCGCTCCCAACTTTCCGAGGTGGAGCAGAAGATGCGCATCAGTCCGGGTCAACACGACCCGAACTTGATTGCCGCGCTCGAACACATCCTCTCATCCGGCGGGAAACGCATCCGGCCGGCCTTGGTCCTGCTTTCAGCGGGCATGTTGGGCGCCGATTGTGAAGATGCGATCACACTTGCAGCTTCGGTGGAGATGCTGCATACGGCGACCCTCGTCCACGACGACCTGATCGACGGCGCTTCCTTGCGCAGAGGGATTCCGACCATCAACGCCACACTAGGACCCGGCACAACGGTATTGACGGGGGATTACATCTTCGCCCGCGCCGCGTACCTGGCGGCAGAAATCGGTCGACAGGCGCTGATGAAAATCTTCGCCCGCACGCTGATGACGATCGTCAATGGAGAAATCTCGCAGATGTACGCCACAAGCAGCAACGACGACGGCATCCCGGATTACCTCGAACGTATCTACGCAAAAACCGCCTCGCTGTTCGAAGTCTCCACGGAAGGCGCCGCGATCCTGAGCGATGTCGATGAAGCTACGCTTTCTGCGATGAAATCGTTCGGATACAACATCGGCATGGCGTTTCAGATCGTGGATGACATATTGGATTTCACCGCCGATCAGGAACGGCTTGGAAAACCCGCCGCCAACGATCTACGACAGGGCTTGATCACCCTCCCGGTACTTTGTTATCTCTCATCGATTTCCGATGGTGGGAAATTGCGCAATCAGATTGCCGAGCAGAAATGTGACGAAGAAACGCTTACAGAAATCACCTCTGCGATCCGTTCCTCGAACGCGATAGAGCAAGCACTCGACCAGGCTCGAGAATTCGTCGAAACGGGAAGGGTCATCTTGAAGGACATGCCCGCCAATCAGGAACGAAGGGCTTTATACGAACTCGCAGATCACATCATCACCCGCAATTCATGAAACATTATTCCGAGAAGGTTCTGAAATCAGAAAGCATCGATTGACGTTCCACGGATTGCCTGGAGATCGGTATGGAACAAACGAACGTTTTCGCCTCGACCCACCCGCTCGTAGCACATAAACTGAGCAAACTGCGCAGAGAGGACGTCGTTCCCAAGAAATTTCGGGAACTCATCCGCGAGCTCTCCACACTGCTGACCTACGAAGCGACCCGGGATCTGCTGGTCAATCCGGTCCGCATTCAAACCCCGCTGGCCGAGACTGACGGTGTCGAGTTGGCCGAGAGGGTCGGATTGGTGCCCATCCTGCGCGCCGGTTTGGGGATGGTCGAGGGTGTGTGGGGACTGATGCCCTCCGGTGCGGCGATGAGGCCGACGAATTTGATTTTCTTCACTCCCCAATCCTTCAAGATGTCGATCGTGGCGACGGCCGATCCACCCGTCGCCAGCATCGGATCGAGGATCA
>JARRPX010000087.1 GCA_037382465.1 Anaerolineales bacterium
GGTCATCCTGAGTGTTAACTGACGACATTCTGGTATTGTTTGTCTGGCCGCAGTGTTGCGGCTAATCGACTCACTCACTCAGCGATAGACTTTCCTCCGGTACGATCAGCAGCGGTTCCGTGGGATCGGCGCCGGTGACGTCGCCGCTCGAGTTGGCGGGTGCATAGTATCCTTTGTGTGCGAAAGCCGTCAGCCGATAACCGGGCTGCTGAACGCTGATCTCGTCCGCAGGTATCAGGAAGATCACCAGGTCGCCAAGAATCGCGCCGCGGGCGTTGCTCGCCACCGTGGTGTATCCGGCGCTGGCGTTGGTCACTTCCATGAACCAGGCATGTTGGTACGGATCCCAGGCGATGGTGTACCAGCGATCCGTGCCCTGGTAATAATCCCAGTCGTAATAGGGATCGGCGACGAAGTTGTTGGCGGAATCGCCATCCGTGTCGAGCACCGCGCTGTAAACATATAAAAACTCCGGTTCGACGATCGGAACATCCGAATCAAGCGTCATGATCAACATCAGCACGTCATCCTGGGGCATCGCACCGGCGCCATCTGGGCAGACGGTTACCATGCCTTCCGGTGATTCGTCGCATGGGAAAAGCGTGTTCCCGAACCAGTACTGATACCAGCTGTATTCCGCTTGCGTGTTGGGGTCGAAAGCGATCCAGAATCCTTCGAAGAAGTTGATGTCGGTGGCCGGTTTCGGGTTTTCGACTTTCACCGTCGACTTGCTGTAGATCACGTCGCCGAGTTTGTCCGCCTGCAGTCCGTTCCGTAAAGTCTCTTTCACTTCCTGCGGCGGACTGGTGTAGCGGTTGAACTTATCGATCGGCAGGGATTTGGTGTGCAGCGGATCTCCCCGCACCGCATTCGGGAATGTCCAGCCCATCTGGTAGCTGATGTCCTTCTCCACTGCGGAGAGATAGGACATCATCGCCACCTCTTCCCAGAAATTCGTGCCGTTTTGCTCCGCTCTGCGGAATGCTTCTGCCTGCTGTTCTTCGTCGTTCAGGATTTCATTCCAGTCCTGCGCATATCCGCTGGAGAATTCGGTGCCCTGGTCATCCGGATTCGGATCGCTTTTCGGATCGATGTCCCCATAACCGAAGTCGAGGGAGCCGGTCGAGGTAACGGCGACGTCGGCCACATCCCGCAGACCGTCAACGAAACTCCCACTGTAGCAGGCATCAACGATCACGATGACGTGCACGCCGGGATCGTAACTGCCCAGCCAATCGACGAGATCGTGCTCGTACAACCATTCCTGGCCCAGGCTGACATATCCGTCCTGATCCTCGGTCACGCCGCCGTGACCGGTGATGTAAATCACCGCCGTCTCACTGGGCTGCATTACCGCGGCTGTGCCGAGGATCCAGTTACGGATGCGATCAACGATACCGGTGTCGGCTGGTGGACCGATGTACTCGGTGTCGAAATCCGAGTTGAAGAAGTTTTCGAGCATGTGATCGGCGTTGTCCTGCATGTCTTCCTTCAAGTTCTGCCCATCGTCCCAACCGTTGACTACCAGACCGGTTCCGAATCCGCGTTCGTCGTCAATATGCCGGTTGCGCAAGCTGGCCAGCATGTGCGGGCTGAAGGCCGATTCCTGGTGAGCAGGACGCCAATCTACGTTGGAAAATGCCCAATTGCTTTCATCCCAGTAGACGTCGGTTGCCGTCCAAAGGTCGCTGCCGTTTAAGACCGGCCACCATACTTCGTCGAACACGGAAATCTCTTTCGTGCTGCGGTCGACGACAACGAAGCGTGTGGGATGCGTGAACATGGCGCCGGGTGCATCGTCGATGTAGAAGAACCAGGCTTCGTTTTCGAGCGAATAGGCTTCACCCGGTCTCTCGAGATCGGGGCCGGCATATGGTTGGATACGGTCTTCCGGCGTGATGGGCTCGGGCAGGGAGAAGACGATCAGTTGCTGATCGAGCTCGTCGGGTTTGATCAGCTCCGACATTACCAGCTCGGTGGCTTTCTCGAGCGAAAGGCCGCCGCCGCAGCCGGTGAGTGCGAGCAGGCTCGCCGGGATGAAAACGATGAGGAGGATGAAGCGTTTATGTATCGACATGACCTGCTCCTTTGAGTCTGACGTTAGCATTTCGATTCGCACAAAGTGGGGCATACAAACCTGAGAAAGGACTCAGCGATCTAGATGCTGCAGCACGATCCAATCAGGTCGTTCCGCGTTACACGTATTGCGTCGATAGAGACGGCTATCCTTATGAGCTATTGCCGAAAATTATAGTATTGATTATGCCAAGAGAAAAATCTTGATTGACCAATTCCTCTGAAGGGTGGTGAAGTGAAATCGCTTCGAATCGTATGAATTCCCAGGAATTCACGAGTTGCATGCCGTACGGTTCGTGCAATATGCACCATCGTGAAAATTCAATTCCACGCTACAATAGATCAAACGTACAGTGGGAATAAGCGATGGGCACTTACTCGGATCCCGGATTGACTGCGCGCTATAAGGCTGCACGAGAATTACCCGGCGAAACGATCGATCTGTGGATGAAAAGCCTTGTCGACGCCATACCGCGGCGCCGCATCGACTGCATCCTCGATCTGGGGTGCGGCACCGGGCGCTTCAGCGATGCGCTGGCCGCAACGTTCGATTGCCAGGTGCTGGCGTGTGAGCCGTCGTCCCTGATGCTGACCCAGCAGTCGCAAACGGCGAACGTGCATCGAATATCGGCTCAAGCCGAACATATCCCTTTAAAATCAGAGAGCATCGACCTGATCTGGATGTCCCAGGTCTTCCATCATCTCAGCGACTCGCAGGGAGCTTTTTCGGCGATGAACGACGTCCTCGCTGCGGGTGGGGTGTTGGTCGTGCGAAACGGCACGAAAGAAAGTGATCACGAAATCCTATGGGCGGATTTTTTCCCTGAAGTGACCCAGGGCACCTTCCACCGAATCGCCACTCGTTCGAACATACTGCAATCTGCATCCCAAAGTGGATTTAAAACCCTGCTCGTTCAATCCATCGAGCAGTTGTTCGTGGACTCCTACGATGCGTATTACGAGCGCATTCGGCAGCGCGCCTTGTCGCCGTTGGTAGAATTGCCCGACAGGGATTTCGAGGCGGGGCTGCGCCGCATGCGAAACTGGATAGATGCACAACCCAAAAACCGGCCGGTGTACGAGTCGATCGACCTGTTTGTTTTTCAGAAGACGGACTGATCGTTCAATCTCCCCCGGTCCAAAAGGAAGGGAGCGATGAAGGTATTGTTTATCGGAGGGACCGGCTTTATCAGCACGGCGGTCAGCCGGCTGGCGGTCGACAGGGACATCGAGCTGTATCATCTCAATCGCGGTCTGCGTATGGCAGGGATGTCCGGCGTCAAAAGCCTCGTCGCCGATGTGCATCATCCGGACGACGTGTGCGCTGCGCTGGGCGGCACACGTTTCGACGTCGTCGTGGATTGGATCGCGTACACACTCGAGGACATCGAGCGCGATCTGAAGCTGTTTGCGGGTCAGGCGGGGCAGTTCGTTTTCATCAGTTCCGCATCGGCCTACCAGAAACCGCCCTTGCACTACATCTTCACCGAAGATACACCGCTGGAAAATCCCTTTTGGCGCTATTCACGCGATAAGATTGCCTGCGAGAAGCGCTTGATGCGCGCCCATGAAGAAGAAGGATTCCCGGTTACCATCGTACGTCCGTCGCTGACCTACGACCCGAATTTCCCCATCGCCATCGGCGGTTGGGGTTGTTACACGCTGGCGGATCGTTTGCTCCGCGGCCGCGAGATCATCGTACACGGTGATGGCTCGTCTCTCGAGGTGGTGACTCACGCCGAAGATTTCGGGCGAGGCTTCCTGGGGCTGCTCGGCGAGCCGCGTGCACTGGGGGAAGCGTACCACATCACCACCGATGAAGTGCAAACCTGGAATCAGATCTATGCGACCATCGCCGAAGCGCTAGGTGTGGAGGCGAAGATGGTCCACATTCCTTCCGACTTCATCGTCTCGGTCGATGCGGAACTGACGGGCACGCTGCTGGGGGACAAGACCTGGAGCATCGTCTACGACAACCGCAAAATCAAGTCTCTGTTGCCGGAGTACGAAGCCGTGATTCCCTTCCGGGATGGCATCCGGCGCACGCTGGCCTGGTTCGACGCCGATGAAAGCCGGCGCCGCGTGGACGAGGGGGTGAACGCCAGGATGGATCGCATCCTGCAAGCCTACGGGCATGGATGGTAGAAGGTTGTATGTCCGTCATCCTTAACGCGGTCGTTCCTCATAATGGCATGCCGGCAAGCGCCACGAGTCCAAAGAGCTTGAAAGGGATTTTTCTGTTCCATGGAACGACTTCTTCTATTGCGAATTTCGCGAAATAGGGCTGTGTTCATGGTGGGTCATTCGCATTTCGATCCATCCGACCAGCAGGGTGCAAAATGCTCGTCCGCAGATATGATCTTCCACTCACCATTTTCGAGTCGCATTTCAGTGCGGATGGTTCCGAAGGTTAGATTACGTACATCGATTCCGGTGCAGGGATCGTAGAACTGCTCTCGCAGGATCACCGAGGCCGCAACGCCGCTCACTTCGGCGGATTCGAAGTAGACGCATGGCTGCAGCTCCCACTCGGGGAGCAGACTTTGGCCTTGCAGATCTTGACGCAATTCGTCGGCGGTCTTGGGGAGATTTACGAGGCTGGTGGATAAAGCCCTGAGCGCGAGGTCGTACTCCTCGTGGATCAAGGCCAATTGATAGTTCAGGGCAACGCTTTCCGGTGAATCGGCGATCCGCGTGATGGGCGTTGCCGCGGTTGAAATCCGACTGCGAATGCACAAAATGGCAGGGACAAGAACCAACAGAAGTACGCAAAACCCGAGATAGTATGATTTCCTTAACGACATGGCTACTTCACTTTGTGGATGAGGATCTTTCGAGAGCTGGCGTGTTGGAAATGATGATGATTGTTTCAAGCTGTTGTCGTAGATTATAGTATCGGCGAAGAAAATCGCAAAATGGCAAATACATCGGATACACTGTTTAGGACAGGCTGGCGAGGACATCGTTGCGAATGAACAAGAATTTCTTGCTTTTCCGGATCGGATCACTGTTGATCGTCGGTCAGATCGCATGCAGACCTGTCATGGCCATCGGCTGGCAGGAAGTGGCGATCATCTTCATGCTCGCGCTGATCCTTCTCGGTCCGATGCTTTGGCGTCTGTATCGATTTATCGCAAACTTGCACGATGATCATGATGATGATTCGAAATAGCGTTCCCCAAACTCGAGCCGATTTCACGCCGTAATTTATCGGCTCATTCAGACACTTAAAGTGTGCACGTGAGTTAATAAGAAAGACCCCGCCTCATCTCTTTCGGCTGGTATGGGGCGGGGTTCTTCTCGAAGCTCGTGTCACATCATTCCACGCGGCAGATGTAGACGGTGATCCTCCAATTGCCACAGTTCTGCCAGGGATGGGGCGGTTGCACTTCGAAATCCCGCTCATCCAACAGATATGGATAGCTCAAACCGATGTACCAACATTCTTCGTCCTCGGAGATGTCGCGTGAGATACCCCAATACCCGGGTGAGAAACTCGTTGCACCCCAGCCGAGGCTGCGCCAGTCGTAGGCGAGGTATTTCATCTCACCGGAAGCCCTCAGGTACAGGTACTCATCGCCGGCGATCGAGAATTCGGCCCACTCATTCAGATTATGCTGTTGTTCGCCCAGTCGCGCGCCCTCCCAGAGCCCGGATTGGATCTCGCGTTCGAGTTCGTACCTTCCGGTGCTCCAGTTGGCGACCGTCGTCGAACCAAAACTCCCTGCGGAGCTGATTGGCTCGGGTGCTCCGGTCGTCACAGTGAGGCTGTACCTTTGGTCCTGTGTGCCATTGGAAGCGCTGTAGTATGGATAGTAGTGCGAGTGCACGGACACCCAATGCAATCGCAGCACAGCGCCGGGACGGACGGTGTAGGTGTTGTTTTCCTCGTCCGTCTCTTCGATGTCGTTTGTAGGATCGACGCTGACCGTGTAGCCCTCCATCATGGCGTCCCTGATTTCCTGCGTGACGCCGGGGATATCGATGAGATTGACGCCGTATTGATACAGCGTTATATCCTGTTGGGTTACGGGGCGAGTCTCGATGCCGGGGATGTCGAGTTGTAAGGATAGATCGGTGCGTTCTTGCGTTCCGCCCGTGTTATCGACGATGAGTGTCAATGTTTCGCTTTCCGGATCGTAGGATACCCGCGAGATGGACAAATCCGGCAGGGGGTGACAGTGGGGCTCCCGCGGCGATTCGAAACGGTCATCCTGTTCCGGGACTTCGTTTTCCGGGTCGAGAGTCACACAGACATCCATCGGCTGCGGATTGCCGCCCATGTTGTATTCCAACGTGATCCGGCCGCCCGGCGCGATGGTCGTGAACGGCCAGGTGTAGCTGCCGATTTCCTCGCCCGAGTTCTTGGCCAGGCTGAAGGGGACGTTGTGCGTCCAATCCGCGTTGCCTTCGTTGCGTATTTGAATTTGCAGCCAGCCGGTTTCGTCCATGGACATCTCTTCCACACTCAGCAAGGGCAGCGGAAGCGGCTGCCCGGGCCGGGCCGATGGTCCCCCACCGAGAGGTTCGATGGTGAAGGCGACCTGGCAGAAATCCCGCACCGGTCCGCCTGAGGTCATCGTGTTTTCGTAGATCGGATCAATCATGCGTTCGAGATCGACCCAATCGATTGTGCCTTCGTTGTAGCAGAAGCGGTCCGTACTCGTTTCTCCGAGTCCCCTGGTGTACGTGGTTCGCACCTCGTAGCCGTAGTGCAGGGTATGGTCGTCTCCCTGCGTGATGAGAAATTGTGTGGGACCGTTGCCCAGGTAGCTGGTCGTGCTGTGTAGGTCATACTCGAAATTCTCGTACAGGCCCACCTCGCCGCAGATTCCCGACCCCTCGCAGCGTCCGTCGAAGTCCACGCTCTCGTCGTTGACGAAGAAAGAGCCGTACATGCCGTTGTACAGGCCGCCTTCGGGCAGCGTACCGGTCGTCATCGTGTTGAAAGAAAACACGTAGGTTTGAACGCAAATCGGATCATCGATGTCCGCCGTGTAGAAGGACAGATCGTCGGACGGCAGTGATTCGGTGCCGGAAACGGGAGAGCCGCGGTAGGCGCTAACCGTGAAGGCGTAAGTTTCACCGCAGGGGGGCCGGAACCATTGTGAGGGGACGTCGGTCCACGTTTTTTCGGCGGGTTCCGTCCACTGCATGGTCTCGTTCAGGTAGAGGATGAAGCCATCGATTGCCGCTTCGTCCTCGGGTAGATCGTAATCCCAAAACAACGAATGTCCCACGATTTCCCCGAAGGGATTGACCCAGGTTTGAACGCGCAGGTTGGTCGGGATGGTCATGGTGGGGTCGATCTCCTTCCCCTCTCCATCCTGCGTAATTTCATCTCCCTTGGTGATGCGGTAGTCAATCGTATAGGACCCTTCGCCGCCCTCGCTCAGTACCCGTCGGGTGATGCCGTCCCAGGTTTCCGGCCTGCGAATCAGGTTGACTCGTCCCAGTTCGGGAGCAGACGCGCCACCGTCGGCGATGCCCACGCAGGTGCTGTTGATGCCCAGCGGCTGGTCCTCGGGCCAGGTGATGAAGGGCACGGCGTCACCGGATAGATGCGGCGCCACGTCCCAGTGGCGTCCGTCGCTGCTGGGGAAGGAATCGTCGGTCGATTGATCGCCGTCGAAGTCCGGATACCACTGCGATGGAGCTTCCTCGGATTCACCAAAGCTGATGTAGCAATGAAGGCCTTCGTAGCTCTCCGTTGTTTCCAGGTTCAGGATTTCCACCTTCAAGGCCGTCGGTTCGCCGCCTTCGGCGGACGGTTCAGCCTCGTCTTCTGGCTCGGGCTCCGTTGGATCGTCGTCGAACAGGTCCCTCAAATCGTCAGCCGATCCCGGTGGATCACCTGCGGGTGCCGGAGCGGGCCCTGCAGCGCCGCCTGCCTCTTCCGCCGCTTCTTCTACAGGTCCGTTATCGCTTCCACTGACGGCGTAGGTGAGGTCTTCACTTTCGGCGGCCAGATCTTCGACGGCGTACAGCACGACGGTCGCCTGGCCGCGCACGCCGCTGTTGGATATCGCCTGTACGACCAGTGTGTGCGGACCTGCCGTAACGGGATCCCAGTAGGCGTGCAAAACCGCCGGAGACAGAATTTCACCCTCAAGGGTATCCTGCGCCGAGACGAGCGCCTCGTCCGCCCAGAATTCGATGCGGGCGATGCCGTTTTGAGAGCGAGCCGTTGCATGCAGGCTCACCTCCCGGCCCAGACCGACACGCGCCTCATTTTCCGGGGTATGAATGAGTACCATCGGCCGGTCGCGCACCGCTTTGGTTTGCAGATTGTTGTAGACGATCAGGCCGGCCAGGATCACCAGGAGAAAGAGTACGATGAGAACCAGGGCAAGGATCATCTTTTTTCGGGATATCTTTTTTGATTCAAGCAAAGAGTTGAGAGATTCGAGTCTTTTCATCATGACAGGGTTTCCTCACTACCTCAGGGTAAGAGAATGCTGAAGGTGAACCAGGCCGACCAGCCGCTGGAATTGCCCGCCCCATCCAGGGCCTGGACTCGCCAGCGGTAGATATAGCCGCATTCGACGGCAACGTTTTTCGTCGTCCCGGTCGCGCCAAACGGGCTGCCGGTGACCGAGGTCCAGTTGTTATCGCCCGAATGACGCTGCACTTCGATCTTGTAGCCCGAAATTCCACTGGGATCGGTGACCGCACTCCAGGTCAGATCGATGGAAGATGCACAGTCGGGTTCGGATCCGTTTGCCGGACTGGAAAGCGAGGGTACGGGCGGCGCGTCGTTGTCCACCGCAGGTGTCGGAGTCGGGGGCGCCTCGAGCACCGCCACACTTTCGGGATCGCAGTACGCCTCCACGGGAGAACTCCACACCCAGCAGGTACCGGAGGTATCTGGATTTCCGATGCGCCACCATGAGCTGTCGCTCGTGCGGCCGTCGATCAGCCCCATTTCTCCCTCGAGGAGATAGCCGGCCACGTCGTAGACGCTTCCGGGCCCGGTGCGGCAGTTGACGTCCTGGCGTGCGACGACGTTGGGAACACAGCTGGTCACGGTCGGAGGGCTTTCTTCCGTTGCGGTCGGCGTGATTACCTGCGCCAATTCTTCACCCATCACGTGAATCGTGACCGTATCGGGATCGCTGGCGGAATCCTCGCCGCTGTAGGCGACGACCCTGATTTCATAATCCCCGGGTTGATCCGGCTTCCACAGGTGTTCGAAGTGCACCAGGTTTCCGCTGCCGGGTAAATCCTGCAGCGATTCCAGTTCTTCTTCGCCGATCCAGATCTGTATGCGGGAGATGCCCTTGGAGCTGGAAGCGTGGCCGTCGATATTCAGGATTTCTCCAAGGGGTAGCGTCAGGTCGTGGATCGGCGCGTCGATCCAGACGAAGGTGCCCTCGACTTGGGCCGCGCCGGTACACGCACCTATGAAGAAGGAAAGGATGAAGAACGCGCTGAAATAGAATGATATACGTTTCATTTTGCTCACCTTCGGTTTGTGTTGGGAGTCCAATACTGACGGGTTAATAGATATAGAGAAAAAGGGTAGAACAGACATCGTTCTGTGTGTCGCGTTGAAGATGACCCACCTTGAAGAGCACGTAGTAGTAGAGTAGGATGTGTGATCATGTTCGATGATCCTTATGTTGTCAATATCACGATGAACTGACGATCTATCACTTATAACGTTTTTATGCAGAGTTTGTGACACATCTCACAAAAAAGCTGGGTTATTATGAATAAAGGGTTGCACCTTGTCGGCAATAAGGAGACATTTTTTCGAACAACGAGTATCTGGAACGGAAAGATCGTTTCGTGGACCCGATCTCAATCCGTTATAAATATACGGGAAAGCGCAATTAAGGACAAACGTGCGTTTTTTCTCAGTCAGGATGAATGGGAATGGCATTAAACGCGAAAGGCAATAATCGGATCGGTTGGGTGTTTCCAATTCTTCTTCTGGTGTTTTCCTATCTGCGGCATTGGCCCTCCAGCCCACACGTTGCCCCCATGGGCGCCGATAGCGGCATATTTGCGTATGGGGCGGAGCAAATGTTAGACGGCAAGCTTCTCTACCGGGATGTGTGGGATCATAAACCCCCAGCCGTTTTCTACGTCAACGCCCTGGCAATTCTGATTGGGGGGTC
>JARRPX010000088.1 GCA_037382465.1 Anaerolineales bacterium
CGACTCGACGCCGGAAGGCAAAGTCGCCCTCACGCCGGCATACAAATGAGGGCCGGTTCTATGGTGCCTTCTCCGCCCTATCATCGACCCATCGTTTGCGTGACGGGCAGGCGTGGGTATATGATGAAACCGAACGTTCCGCTCACCCGGTGGTATTGCAGAACAGAGGGGGGTGACCGTGCCAATAAACTATCGCATCGATCCTGAACGAAACCTCGTCACGACTCGGGCGGAAGGCGTCGTCACAGACGAGGATATGGTTCGCTACCGCAGCCAGCTCAGTTCGGATGTGGACTTCCAGGCCGGCATGAAGATCTTGTCCGATCATCGTAACGTCGAACGGCACCAGATAACGGTGGAAGGGATCTACCGCAGCATGAAGGTGGACGAGACGCTCGAGGTTAAGTTGAAGGACTGCAAGCAGGCCATCGTGACCCAATCCGATCTGCATTTCGGCATGATGCGCATCTATCAGATGATGATGCGTGACACATTTCCAAAGATCGAAATATTCCGCGATATAGCTGCGGCCGAAGCGTGGCTCTTCAGCGAAGAAGAATGAAGCGCCGGCGAATTATCTAAATCGGGGAGCAACTTCCGTGAAACAGCTCGCGCTGCCAAGCCCCTGAAATCCCTGATGCTTCACCATCTCTTTTCTCTTTGCCTCAAAATGACGTAGAATGGAAGTGGATAAGCTTGTCGATTGTCCAGTGAAAGGGGATGATCACATGCATGTTTCAATTCAGATCGAGCCGGAGAGTGGTATTGCCATCGTAACCTGCTCGGGAGAACTGCGTGTCAGAGACGCCAAGGAAGATGTGGTAGCGCTGTGGAACGACACCGATTGGGCAGGCAAATCCGCCGTTTGGGATTTCCGGGAAGCGCAGTTTGTCATTTCCTCGTCGGAAGTTCAAGCGTTGGCAGACTTCGTACTGACCAATCAACCTGCACCGCCGGAGAAAGTTGCTTTCGTCACGGGACGTGATGTCGATTTCGGACTGGCGAGGATGTTCGAAGCCTTCCGCAGCGATCCGCGCACGGCATTTAAAGTGTTTCGAGAATTCGATGCCGCTTTACGCTGGGCAGGTGCGCAAGAACCCAACGCCGCCTGAACTACGGAAAAAACGCACCCAACCCGGGTGCGTTTTTGAGTCTGCCTCGATTGAGATCAGCGCTGCGCGCCGCTGCGAGTCGATCCGTCGTCGCGGAGACGCATCCCGGCTCACCAGCGAAACGCACGAGCACACTGCGGGCAGGTAAGGGTGGGATTGACTTCCGGATCGCGAAGCGAGTGGGTTTGAAAACGGTACCCACAATACGGGCAACTCACGCGCCACTGCCGCAGGGGTTCGATGCCGACGGCCTTGAAACCATAATAGCCCGCCACGAGCACACAAATTAGCGCAGCGACTTCCATGAATTGCAGAGTTTCTTCGGCTCTCGTGCTGATGATCGAGAAGAGCAGTATGCCGACGATCCCTGCCCCCAGCGCGGCTTTCCAGGAGTGCCTCGCGGGAACAGAGAACTTGGTCAAACGCGAAAACAAGGAGGGCTTCCGGGTTTTCGTACTTTCCCGCGCCTGCTGTTCACACCGCCAGAGTACATAGACCCCGCGGCCGCCTTCTCCGGGTGGATACTGGATGGAGGCGCGTTCGTCTTCGGTGATGGTTTCCCCACACGCCCAGCACGTCGGCCGAATGATCCCGTTGGGATAGCTTACTTTGATGCCCCCGGCCACGGGCTCGATGACCGCGCCCGGCTTGAGTTCTTCGATCTGTTTTACGGACAGCAGAATGCCCGACGAATCCAGAAAAGCGCGCGCGTAGCGCGGTCCCTCGCCAATGTAGCCGAAGCGCAGAAAGTTGATATCGTAATCCCCGGTGCGCGGTCCAGAATGCACGGTGTCCCCTTGGTAGACGAAATCGATGTCGAAATTGGGATAGTGGCTCAGGAATTCCACCCGTTGAAGAGGGCCGTACTTGGAGATCAATTTCTTTGCCAACTCGCGGTAATGTTGTTCCATTGTGATACTCCTCTTGACAAGTCGATGCTGCAGCCCCGGCAAGTTGCCTGGCTATTATGTCACGAAACCGAGCCGCCGCATCGGCGATCCGAAGCGATAATATCATCCTGCGCCCATCGAGCAAGCCTTCTTGCGCGGAAGACATCGTTGGATATAAGATAGACAGAGTTCGGCAGAATGGATGCGGGGAGGAAAAAAGCCATACCGATCACGTATCAGATCGGCTCCGAAAGAAAGCCGATCATCTTCACGGCTTCCGGCGTGCTCGAGGAACACGAATACAAGGAGTGCCGGGCGACGATCGTCGATGATCCGCCGTTCCGTCCCGGGATGGATCAGATCGCGGATTTTCACATCGTCGAGAAACAAGTGCTCACAAAGGAAGGACACAGTCGAAACAAGTACTTCCAGATCACATCATAGATGTTGTTGTGAGGATTCCGTCAGGCGATTGTATCCAACTTCGATCCACGAGATGGCTTAGCGCAGAAGTTCATTGCGAAAATGAGAGAAATACAGCTCGAGGTGCGAGATTTCAGAGATCTGGCGGATGCGGAGAATTTCCTCATCGAGGAATTGATGTAACTCCTATAAAAATGTATCTGAATTAATAATTTTCTCGAGACAGTCCATAAACGAATCGGCGAGATCAATATGCTTTTGTCGCCTATCTACTATCAAACATGATTGTTGTATATTGACAAGTTCGACGTTTTTATTCAGTATATATCCTTCCTGGTAAATATCTGGAATTAGAATTTTCCGCTATGAAAAAAATAATATCCATCTTCTCCGCTCGGAGTCTTCGGATAGCCGTTATCTGCTTAATGGCATTCGTGGCGATGTATCAGACCGTCAGCCTGATTAAAGGTGACGGGAGGTTGTGGATTAGCCGAATCTCCCGGACCTATCAACTTACTTCCATGGAACGCAGTGGAATCTTCATTCTTGGTTCAAGTGGGCATGAATATATGGATTTTCTCATTTCCAATGTGCCCGACAATGCGAAAATCGTCGTTCCACCTCAGTCTGTCCTCTTCTCACAACAATCGATCCTGCAATATTTCCTCATGCCCAGGGGGGTCATATATTGTGGTTGTGATGAAGATCCACAATTCTATTCGATCCATTGTGTCGAATGTCTACAAAATAACTCCAGCTATGTCCCAGCGATCGGTGAGTTCCCTTCCCCAGCGACGATGGCAGGATATAAGGAACTCATTCCGAACACAACGGACTCCTACTTATATCATGGTGTATACGCGCCAATTTCAACGACTTCCTTACACAATCAAACACAGGATGTCCATGAGTTCTCGCTTCCCACAGCATTGCTACTAGATATTATTATTTGTGCGCTATTTTTTTATCTCGGCTTTCAATTAACGTCCATCGTTTTTCAGGGCAACGACAAACTCCATGCCATCATCACCGGGATTCCCGTAGGTGTCGGAACGCTGACCTGGGTGATTTTCATGGCTTCATGGGCGGGTATACCGCTTACACTTAGCTCGATTGCAGTCATCTACACCGTGTTGATTGTTACCATTTCCATTGTTAAAAGACTTTTTACTTTACGGGTTAATCTCCAAACTGAGACATTATCCCTAACGTCATCGCTTCCGGATGCCAAGATCCCACGAGTGGTATTTCTGGGCACTCTTTCACTGCTTGTATTCTTGCTTGTTCTAGGAACCCTGATATCCGTTGGGCGTGGGTATTCGCTCTATGATGGAATTGTAAATTGGGCCACAAAGGGATATGGGATCGCGCTTGAAGGTTCCGTCTTTGCCGGCCAAAATTGGGGTGGCCATAACCTAGAATATCCACAGAACATACATATCATGATTGCCATCTTTAAACTCGTGGACGGCGATATCCTGCCCGGTTCAAAATTGATACTTCCGCTATTTTGTGCCTCATTATTACTCGGTTGTTTTGTTACCCTACGAGAGCAGCGAGTCCAGAGTCCTTACGCCTCAATAGGAATGCTGACGATATTCTCTTTACCGATAGTCTTCACACACGCCACAATAGGGTGGAGCAATTTCATCTTCACGACCTACATCATCCTAGGTGTGATTTACTTCACAAATGGAATCGCACATCAAAGGTCCAGCTACCAAATTCTTGGTACCTACCTGCTTGCTTTTGCAGCCTGGACCAGACCTGAAGGTGTGGGATATTCTTTATCACTAATTATTGGAACAATTGGTATTACTTTGATAGTCCGAAAACGGATTAGCCTTACGAAATGGCTACTCCCCGCCGTGTTGATTCCTGCTTCCTACCTGATTTTTAGTTCGGCATTCCTTCAGGTTGGTGAAATCGGTGCTACTCTCAAACGTTTTTCCGAGACCGTCGCCGATGACTCATTCAGTTTACGACCATTCGTTTTTCTTTTGGAATACACCTGGAATAAACTGCGTTTAGTAGAAGATTGGGGGTACATTCTGCCGGTATTGGTCTTCCTTGGGATTGGATTTCTCGGCCAAATTAGATATCGAAAACTCGATCTACGTACACTTACCCTTTTCACGGCTGCAGCAACCGGTGTCATCTTCACGCTTACGCTGTTCTTTGTCGCCTATGCAGACAAAGCAAATCAATACAGAGATTATTTAAACGTTTCGCTCAATCGCGCAATAATGCCAGCGATGATTCTTTTACTTCTCTCATTGCTCGTGGCGCTTGCTGGTCATCCAACCACATCTCGCGATAAAATCAAAACAGGGAATGCCGAAGAGTAAAATAGAGCCCCTCTATTTCGGTCGCCGCTTGTAAGTTATCTCATTCGAGGTTCGACATTCTCTTTCCCTGTACGGATCGTTGTTGCACGTAGTACGGAGTTGGATATATGATAAAAACCCCACGACGAACTGCACGGGTCGCCTGGGTGTTGAAAGGGAAAGAAGCCATACCGGTCACGTATCAGATCGACTCCGAAAGAAAGCTGATCATCTTCACGGCCTCCGGCGTGCTCGAGGAACACGAATACAAGGAGTGCCGGGCGATGATCGTCGATGATCCGCAGTTCCGTCCCGGGATGGATCAGATTGCGGATTTCCGCGCCGTCGAGAAACAAGTGTTCACACAGGAAGGACACGATCGATTCGTCGAACAGGAAAAATCTTTAAAGCTCCTGTTCGGAAATTGCCGCCAGGCGATCGTTGCCTATTCCGATCTTCACTTCGGCCTCACCCGCCAGATTCTGGCCGAGCTGGGGGAGTCCCCGAAAGAAACACAGGTATTCCACACCCTGGCGGAGGCCGAAGCCTGGCTCTTCGCCGACGACGATCGAGGCTGAAGTCGGCAAAGCCATCCATTCGGCCGGTCATCGAGCCCGGAGGGGGCAAAAATGCCCATCACCTACCAAATCGACCCCGAACGCAATCTCGTCACCGTCGAGGCGCACGGCGCGCTGCGTGCCGGCGACTATATCGACACGCGTACCCGGCTCGCGCACGACTCCCTGCTCCAGCCCGGCATGGACCAGCTTCTGGATTTCCGTGACGTCGAGCGGCACGAATTGTCCATCGAACTCTACAGCCGTTTCGTCGAGCTGGAGCGCTCGCTGCAAGATCGCTTCGGCGACTGCCGCATCGCCGTGGTGACCCATTCGGATCTGCACTACGGCTTCACGCAGATGTTCGTGGTGGAGATGTGGAACGTGCGTCCCGATTACCGCGTCTTTCGGGCGTTGGAAGCGGCGGAGGAGTGGCTGTGGGGGAGGAAGAACGTTGAGGCTTAATCGGCCACTTTCTGGATGCTAAGGGGGCTGACGTTTTGAGATAATCTCTGCTGATGCGGCATGCTTGTTCATTCGTCGTTTCACGGCCTGAGGTGAGCAAAATGAACTACCACATCGACGCCGAAAAAATCCGCCTTGATGAGATACGCAAGCGGATCGAAACCACAGATCTCGTTCCCAGCCGGATTTCGCTGCTGGAAGCAACGGCCGCCAAATTCAAAGCCTTCGAAAACGCCGGCCTGAAGACGCTGGCCGATCTGCGCCATGAACTCAAGAACGCCAAACGCCTGGATGCGCTATCGGCAGCGACGGGAATCGAGAAGGACTACCTGATCCTGCTGCGGCGGGAGATCGAGGGCTACTTTCCAAAGCCGGCCGCACTGAAGGAATTCGATGGACTGCAACGAGGCGAAAACGAAAAGCTCGAAAAGCACGGCATACGCAATGCGGCCGAGGTATACGAAGCGACGCGAAACGCCAGGAACATCGCTGCGCTGGCAGAATCGACAAGCGTTGACGCGTCCACCCTGAAAACACTCTCGAATTGGGCCGATCTTACCAGGATTCGTTGGGTGAGCCCGCTGACGGCCAGGATGCTCGCGGACGCCGGTTACGACAGCGCCGAAAAAGTGGCCGAGGCCGATCCCGAGACGCTTTGCGCCGCGCTCGAGCGCCTGAACGAGGGCGGCAGGTACTTCAAGGGCAAGATCGGGCTGCGCGATATCCGGCGCCTCGTGCATGCCGCCGGATACGCCGTGCGCTGAAGATTCGCCGCGTAATTAAAAGCACCAACGCGAAAAACGAAACCTCCCACGCTGCAAATCAGGCGGAAAGTCGATCTTTACGGCAGCCTGCATCATCGAACCTCGATGCCTCGCGAAAATTGTATAATCAAGCAGCATACCGCGTTCCCTGCTCCCACCAGGCTCCCACCAGAGGGTAAATCTCCGGATGTTCAAACGCCAGCGGAATATGATCTTCTTCAGCCTCGCTTTTTCGATCCTCGCTGCGGTCCACCTCGTCCCGCCGAATTATCGCAACCTGGTCTGGCTGATGCGGGCCCGTGCACTCGCCAGGGTGGTCCACGGCCTCGGAGAGTTTTTTGTCTACGCCGTGCAATACATGTGGGGCGGACCCTCTCCAGCGGGCACGTTTATCGGCCTCAGCCTGCTGGCGCCCATCGTCTGGCTCGCGGCGAGACGCTTGTGGACCGATCCGAACGAAGGTCGACCCACCATGCTGTTATTTGCCGCACTCAACCCCATCATCGGCATTCTTACGGTGTACGCCGGCTGCCTTCTGGTCGAGGAACCGCGCCGGGAGTGCAGGCTTCAGGCCGCAGAGGGACGCCTGCTCGAAATCGTCTCCTACGCCGAAATCGGCTGGAACGCCGAGCAGCGGCTCTTTCTACTCAGCAGCACGGACGACGGCGAAAGTTGGAGCGAGGTCATGTACGTCACACCGATCAGCCCGTCTTTCTCGTGCGGAACGTTGGCGAGATTCGACGAGCAGTTCTACGCATATTGGATCGGATGGAAGCTGGCGGTTACCCACGACGGCGGCGCAAGCTGGGCGGTGTGGGATCCGAGTCAGTTGACTCCCGACTGGTACTGCTGCAGCGAGCGGCTGATCCGCAGCGTCATCTTCACGGGGCCTTCAACCGGGATCATGGAAGGGTCGTTCGGTTTCGTGGACAGCGATTACCTGATCACGAACGACGGGGGAAAAACCTGGATGGTTCCTTGAACGGCCTGATCTCTGCTCTTGGAACTTCTTTCTTTTCTACCCAGACACGATGATCGGCTGGAGGAATACTTCCCATCTCACAACGGGATAGCGGGGTAAGAGGAGTGTTTATCCTTCTCCTTCAGATTGAAATTCCGTCTCCAGCATTTCCTGCAGTTCCGCTTCAGGAAACCAGACGCCCTTCACCACGACGCCGGCGACCGTAGACGTGTTGGCAATGTCCTCCAGCGGATTCTCGTCCAGCAAGACCAGGTCGGCGTCCTTGCCCACCTCAACGGTTCCCAGGCGTTCTTCGTAGCCCAGCATTTCGGCGGCGTTGCGGGTGGTGGTTAACAGCACCTCGTAGGGCGTGAATCCCGCCTCGTGCAGGCGCTTGAATTCCTCGTGCAGACTCGACCCGGGATGGATGTAGGCAATGCCCGTGTCCGTCCCGGAAACGAAACGCCTCACGCCGTTTTCGTAGAGAATTCGGAGGATCGCCGCCTTCTCGGGCGCGGCGACGATGGTGGGGCAGTTCCACACCCCGGATTCGATCGTCAACCGGACGAGCGCAGCATCCACGCTGTCGTTGGTCAGGGTGTAGCCCCGCAGGTGCTCGATCGAAAGCTGCCCGGATTGGATGACGTGCTCCAACCCCACGACGAAGGGCACGTGCCCGACGACGGGCAGGTCGTATCGCGCCGCCTGTCGGACGATCTCGTCGTACACGGGCAGGCTGAGGTTGTCGTACACCTTGACCGCATCGTATCCGTCGGCTTTCATCTGCTCGATCGCCCCGGCGACCTCGGCGGGATCCTCGATGATCAGGCTTCCCACCCAGGCGGCGGGCCTGCCGTCGATCAGCGGGCCGGTGGTGTAGACCTCCGGATGGGGCAAATTTTCCGCCTCCCAGCGGGCCACGTCCACCAGATGCTCGGGTTTCCCCCACATGTTGCGCACCAGTGTGATGCCGGCGGCCAGAAACCGCAAACGGTCCTGCGGATCGGTGAGATGGACGTGCATGTCGCTGAAGCCGGGGAGCAGGTATTTGCCCCCGGCGTCGACGATCTGCGCCTCGCGGCCGTAGTGCAGATCTTCGAATTTGCCGACGGCTTTGATCTCGCCGTTCTTCACCACGACGGCGTAGTTTTCCAGAACGGTCTCGGAGGTCATGGGAATCACGTTGACGTTCTCGAAGACGAGTTCCGGCGTGATGCGCTCCGGGCCGCAGCCCATCGACATGAGACTCACGACCACGACAAGAAACGCGAGTACACGGGATTTGGCATTCATCTTGGTCCTGTCCTCTGCAACATTACGATCAACACGCAACTTCATCATTATAAATCGACACGATCCTGACTAAAGTGTAGACCTCCTGCTGTATAATCATATCGAGGGACAAACCAATTCTCTCGAAAGTCCGTTCACTTCTGACTCCATCGAGGAGGGACACGATGAAGATTCGGAAGTTAGCTTTCTATCTACTCCTGTTGTTATGCACAACGCTCCTGCTCGACGCCTGCAATAAAGAGATGGACATCCCAGCCGGATACGAAGAGGCGATGGGGCAGACGATCTATGGGACTGCGGATCTGTACATCGAGCACGTTGTTCCCATGGGCATGGGCGAGATGACCGCCGAGACTACGATCCCGTTGGAGTTCCCCGTGAAGATTGGTAATCGACACGTCGATTCAGGTGAGTTCTCGATTGACTGGGAGGACGAAAGCGAGTGGAACTTCGCCGGAGCAGGAGACTTCGTAGGGGTGTCCTCGATCGTAATCGTACCCGTGACCTATGAAGTGCGGGGGGTTTTCCACAACTGCGAATTCAAGATGGACATCGTCGAGATCATGCATTTCTCGCAGGTCAAATGGGCCGAGGTGCTGGCGTACGGTACGCTCGAGGTCGACATGGGGGAGGATAATGATTGGACCTACTTCGATAATGTATTCACCGGTGAACAGCCTACCATCACCATGAGAGATCCTGGTGTAATGGGCAGAGTATTCCTGCAGCTTTCGAACGTCGCCCTGCCGCCTGATACACTCCTTATTTGCAACTGGGAAGATCCGAATTATTAGGCCGGAAGCCAATCCGGCGCTGTCTAAAGAAAATCAGCACCGCGCCCTCACGGGCGCGGTATCGAGTCAGTCTCTTACCAATTGCCTATTCTTGTTTCCCGTTCATTTATGTATAGTACATATATATTTGACCCGGATAGGGATATAATGCAATTGTCGGCGCACGACCATTCGTGCAGTAGTGTTTGTGTAGAGAAAGAACAGCTATGCCCATCATCTATCAAATCAACCCCGATCGAAACCTCGTCACATTCAATGCATACGGTATTCTCAAGGAACCGGAAT
>JARRPX010000089.1:0-10604 GCA_037382465.1 Anaerolineales bacterium
CTCGCCGAACAAATCGCCCTGCTCGAGATCGGCAACAGCCTGGCGCACGCCTCCGAGCTGGACGACATCCTGCAGCTCGTCGTCAAGCACGCCTCCCCCGCCGACACGCCCACGGCGAAGGCGACCATTCACCTCATCGATCACGACAGCCTGCGGCTGCTGCCGCGCGCCGTTTCACAATCGAGCGGCGAACCCGCCCACGCCGTCGGCTTCGACCCGAATCAAGGCATCGCCGGGCGCGCCGTCCACGAGAAGAGGCTCATCTACGTGCCCGACGTAAACAAGGAACCCGATTTCGTCAACACCAACGAGGATTTCAGATCCCTGATCGTCGTACCGCTCATCATCGAAAACGTCCCCGAGGGCACGCTCAGCGTGACCAGTCCCCACGTGGATGCGTTCGACGAAGACACCATCCGCCAACTGACCTCCCTCGCGAACCAGGCTTCGATCGCCCTGCGCAAGGCCCAGATCACGGAACGCCTGCGCAAATCCAACGCGGAATTGGAGATGCGTTCAAAGGAACTCGAAGCCAGCATCGTGGAATTGAAGTCCACCCAGCGTCAACTCATCCAGGCAAGTAAACTCGCCTCGATGGGCACACTCACCGCCGGAATCGCGCACGAGATCAACAACCCCCTGGCGGGGATCAAGCTCTTCGCCCAAAACACAAAACGCGCCCAGACAACCGGAAATCTCAAGCCCGAGAAGATGATCCAAAACCTGGAGAAAATCAGCGATCTGGTCGACAAGGCCGCGAAGATCATCGAACACCTGCGCACGTTCTCCAGACAGGCAACGGGTCACATGGAACTGATGCGCGTGAATCAGGCGGTCGAAGATTCGTTGAGCATGCTCTCCGAACAACTGAAACTGCAGAACATCGAAATCAACTTGCAGCTCGATGAAAACCTTCCCCAGGTACGAGGCGATACCAATCAGATCGAACAAGTCGTGCTCAACTTGATCACCAACGCACGAGACTCCCTGGATCGGGCTGAAAAAAAGGAAATATCGCTGCGGACGTACCAGGAGAACGGATTGGTGGTGATCGAAGTCGCCGACTCCGGGAGCGGCATCCCGTCCGAGATCATCGAAAACGTCTTCGATCCATTCTTCACGACCAAACCCGTGGACAAAGGGACGGGCCTGGGCTTATCCATAAGTCACGGAATCGTGGAGCTCCATGGCGGAGAGATCGAAGTCGAGAGCACACCCGACAAAGGATCCACTTTCCGGATCAAACTGCCAGCCGTGGAAAATGGAGCGGGAAACGACTGATGCAAGAGACGGCGCACATCCTCGTCGTGGACGATGAACCTTCCGTCCGTGAAGGTCTCAGCGACATGCTCTCCATCTGCGGGCACATCGTCACCTGCGCCAACGACGGCCAACAGGGCTTGGAACTCTTTCATAAGGCGCTCGAACGCGACGAGCTTCCCCCGTTCGACATTCTCATCTTCGACATCAAGATGCCGAACATGTCGGGGCTGGAATTGATGGAACGCGTCGTAAAATTGGACCCCGAGATTCCCATCATCATCATCACGGGCCACGGCGATTCGAACACGGCCACCTATGCGTTGGCCGGCGGAGCTTACGACTACATCACCAAGCCGCTCGAACCGGACCTGGTGCTGGATGCCGTCACCCGCGCCCTGGCAATCGGTCGTTTGAGACGACGCTTTAGGAAAACCGTTCAGAACGCCGGGGTCATCGGAGCCATCACCTCCGGGATCGCGAAAGAACTGGATACGCCCCTCAACAACATCACGCGGGCCGCCGAAGAACTCTCCAAGCAGCTCAATCAAATCAAACACCTCACCAGCCTCACCTTGCAGGCGGATGACCTGCCCGAAACGAACATTCCCATCGCAGACATCGACATGGATCCCGCCTATAAACAGATCGAGGTGATCACCCGTTCCGTGCTGCACTGCATCCGATTACTCGAAGCCCTGGATTTGCAGCCCCCACAGGATCACTAGCCCCCGGATAATTTCGCATCGCGGAAATACCGGTATGAAGCCCAAGCCGGCGCCGGGACATCGATACTGTGACCCGCCGCTCCTTCAAGAAGAATCAACAATCGTGGCAGAAATCAGGCGGGTCCAGGTTCCCTTTTTTACACAGGATGACTTACCAAGAAATGTATGACTTTCCCCACTAGGCGGGTCAACATTGTTGCATTCATGATTCTATGGATGCGGTCCACCAACGAGGACGTTGTGGAATGGCCTCGTTGTGTGGGAGAATTTATTTTTTCAAGGCGCTATACCCTTTCTTTTCTTCCCAAGACCCGGAACGAGAAAGGAATCGAGTCGGAGTTAACATAAGGTAGATATTGCTGGATCTAGCTTAGCCATCAGGAGGAAGACCCAATGGAAGAAATCGTTCTCGACCTGCCGTCCATGTATGCGGATCACCACGTGCTTGTGGTGAGGAACGCATTGGACGGAATCAAAGGCATCGAAGAAATCTATGCAAGTTCGGCATGGAGACAGCTTCTCGTGACCTTCGATCCAAAGGTTATCGATCCTTCGAAGATCGAAGAGACGCTGGAAGGGGCAGGATATCCGGTCGGTGAAGCGAAGGCAACAGCGATTGTGACCGCCGATGACATCAAACGAGATCCACATTGGGAAAGCCTCGGATCTCGCAACACCAAAACGAACATTGCGGACCTCAAGATGTCGGGCGAATTTCGTCGGTATTAACCCAGGAGGATGACAACGATGGCAAGGAAAATGAGATCTCCAGAGGAAGCGAGTCAAGATCAAGCCACGATAGGTATGCTCGAGTTTGCCCAAGAACATGAATATGAGACTTCCTTCTTTCGCGCGGATTCAATGGCCCCCTGTCCCATCGGCAGCGACGGTATGTGCTGTAAGGTTTGCGGAATGGGACCCTGCCGCCTGGTAAAGGACGGCCAGACCGGGGTTTGCGGTGCGACCATCGAGACGGTAGGTGCCCGCAATTTTGCCCGCATGGTTGCGGCAGGAGCCGCCTCGCACTCCGACCACGGACGCGATCTGGCCTACACGCTTCTGGCGGCGGCAGAAGGCCACGCCCCGGACTACAAGGTTCGTGATCCGGCGAAATTGGCGGAAATGGCTGACTACCTCGGCGTAGAGGTGAAGGGCAAATCCATAGAAGACCTCGCCCAAGAAGTTGCTTTGAAAGCACTGGAAGAATTCGGTAAACCCCGCGGCGAGATCACTTACATCAAACGCGCACCAGAGAAGAGACAACAAATCTGGCACAATCTGGGCATCACGCCCCGCAACGTCGATCGTGAAATCGTCGAGATCATGCACCGCACGCACGTGGGCAACGATCAGGACGCGGAACACATTCTCGACCAGGCCATGCGCACCGCGTTGGGCGACGGATGGGGCGGATCGATGCTCGCCACCGATCTTTCCGACGTGCTCTTCGGCACGCCAGGCCCCGTCATTTCCGAGGCGAATCTGGGCGTCCTGAAACAGGACGAAGTCAACATCATCATCCACGGTCACGAACCCACACTCTCCGAGATGATCGTCGCCGCCGCACAAGACCCTGAATTGATCGAGTACGCAAAAAGCAAGGGCGCCAAGGGCATCACCCTGGGCGGCATCTGCTGCACGGCGAACGAGACGCTGATGCGCCAGGGCGTACCCCTGGCAGGGAATTTCCTCCAACAGGAATTGGCCATCCTGACGGGAGCCGTCGAAGCCATGGTGGTGGACATCCAATGCATCATGCAGGGAGTGGTGAAGCTCGCTGATAAATTCCACACCGAAGTGATCACCACGTCACCCAAGGCAAAAATCACCGGCGCCACCCACATGGAATTCGATGAACTGCGTGCCATGGAGATCGCCAAGGACATCGTGCGAACCGCCTGCGATCGCTTCCCCGAACGCGGCGAAATGAGGATCCCCGATGAACACACGCCGCTCATCCCCGGTTTTTCGCACGAATACATAAATTATGCCCTGGGTGGGGTCTACCGCGGTTCCCTCCGGCCGCTCAATGACGCCATTGCGGCTGGACGTATCCGCGGCGTCGTCGCCAATATCGGCTGCAACAACGCGCGTGTCTGCCACGACAAGCTGCACCGAGAGGTCGTCACCGAGTTCATTAAAAACGACGTGCTCGTGGTCGAAACCGGATGCGGCGCAATCGCCAGCGCCAAGCAAGGCTACATGACTCCGGAGGCGGCACTCGAGTATGCCGGCCCGGGTCTGCGTGAAGTATGTGAAGCCGTGGGAATCCCTCCCGTGCTGCACATGGGTTCGTGCGTGGATAACTCGCGTATTTTGACCGTGCTGGCCCAAATGGCCACAGAAGGCGGCTTAGGGGAAGATATCAGCGACATCCCCGCCGTGGGATTGGCACCGGAATGGATGAGCGAGAAAGCCATTTCTATCGCCACCTACTGCGTCGCATCCGGCGCCTATGTCATCATGGGCCACTCCAGTCCCGTTTCGGGCATCGAAGAAGTCACGCGCCTGATCAGCGACGGTTGGGAAGAAAAAGTTGGCGGCAGACTGGAATTCTGCAACGACAGCGAGGAAATCGTCCGTCGAAGTCTGGCGCACATTGACAAAAAGCGCGCCGACCTCGGGCTGCACGAATACGACCCAAGCAAATGGGGTCAGAGCGGCGATTGGAGAATCGACGAACTTGTGGAATTGCCTTTGCCCGAACGTATTAATGCCGTATACGGTAATCAGGCGAAGTAGAGAGGGAAAAGATCATGTCACGTTACATTGCAACTCGCGCTATTCGAGGCGCCAACGCCATCGTAGCGGAGGCAGAAAAGGCACTGACGAAGGCCATTGAGGAAAAGGGGCGCGATGCGCCTGTCGCCTTCCCCAATACGGCGTATTATCTGCCCGTTATTCTGGGAATGCTCGGGCACGAGGTCAGTACGTTGGGGGACATGGAACTTGCCCTGGAGCACGCAAAAAATCTGCTCCACCCGATACCCGATGAAAAGCTTTGGACGCCGTATCTCGGCGAGACGTTGGACTCCGGTATGGCCACGTTGCTTGCCGAAGAGATCATCGAAGGTATCCGCTTCGTTCATGGCGAGGAGCCTCAGCCCTATCCCGGACTCACGTTGGCCGGATCGACGTCCTTCACGAGCCCAGACGCTGGAGACAACGGTTCCGGGCCCAACGGAAACGGACATCTCAACGGGCCGATCGACGATATCCAACTGCGCTCCTGGGGCATCCAATTGGTGGACGGGCGCATGCCCGGCTTCGCAGCCATCGCTGGCGCGGCGCACTCCAACGCAGCCGCCGTCGCCATCGTTCGCGAACTCCAGAAGAGAAACATTCTCACCTTTCTCGTAGGCAACGTCAACGGACGTTCGATCATCGACCAACTGGTGGAAGAAAATGTGGAGATGGGATACGACACGTATATCGTTCCCTTCAGCCGCGACACCATCGGGGCGATCTACCCGCTGGGTTTCGCCACTCGATCCGCGCTCACTTTCGGGGGCATGAAAGGCGGCCAGTGGCGCGACATCCTGCTGTACAACAAGTTCCGCGTTTTCGCCTTCGTGCTGGCCTTGGGCGAGGTCGACGATCTTAAATATGCCACGGCCGCCGGGGCGATCTCCTACGGATTTCCCGTCATCGCCGATACGGTGATTCCCGAAATTCTGCCCACCGGGGTCACGCGCTACGAACACGTCATCTCGATGCCGTGGAACGAGATCGAAGGCGACAACGAGGAAGAGAAAGCCGCCAAACTGGTCCAAAAGGCCATCGAGGTGCGCGGCGTCAAGGTCAAGATCAGTGAAGTGCCGGTGCCAGTCGCTTACGGGTCGGCCTTCGAAGGCGAGGTCGTACGCAAGGCGGACATGCGCGTCGAATTCGGCGGCAAACGCAGCCGGGCCTTCGAGTACCTCTTCATGGAAGACATGGATGAAATCGATGACGGCAAGATCGAAGTCATCGGAGACGGTTTCGAGAAATTGGAAGACCAGGGCAGCATGGATTTGGGCATTCTGGTGAAAGTCGCCGGACGCAAGATGGAAAAAGATTTCGAGCCGGTGCTCGAACGCCAGATCCACTACTTCATCAACGGCGGGTCCGGCATCCAGCACATCGGTCAGCGCGACATTGCCTGGATCCGCATCAGCAAGACGGCCGCCGAAAAAGGCTTCAATCTGAAGCACTTCGGCGACATCCTGCACGCCCGCTACCACGATGATTTCGGATCGATCGTCGACAAGGTCGAAGTCACCATCATCACCGAACCCAAACTGCACGCCGAATGGCTGGAGAAAGCGCGCGCGGCTTACGACGAGCGCAACTTGCGCATCGGCGCAATGGTCGACGAGAGCGTGGACACCTTCTATTCCTGCACCCTGTGCCAGTCCTTCGCGCCGGATCACGTCTGCATCGTCAGCCCCGAGCGCCTCGGTTTGTGCGGCGCCTACAACTGGCTGGACTGCAAGGCCTCGTACCAGATCAATCCCACCGGCCCGAACCAGCCGATCGATAAAGGCGAACAGCTCGACGCCGTCAAGGGCTATTACACGGGCATCAACGAGTACGCCGTCAAAGCCTCCCACGGAAGCGTCAGCGAAGTCTCGATGTATTCCATCATGGAAAATCCGATGACGGCATGCGGCTGTTTCGAGTGCATCGCCATGTTGATCCCCGAAGCCAACGGCATCATGATCGTCAGCCGCGAGGACACCAGCATGACGCCGGCCGGCATGACCTTCTCGACTCTGGCCGGTGTGGCCGGCGGTGGACTGCAAACGCCGGGCGTGATGGGCCACGGGAAATTCTACATCACCAGCCCCAAGTTCATCTCCGCCGACGGCGGTTTCAAACGTGTGGTTTGGATGTCCTCCGTTCTGAAGGAGCAGATGGCGGAAGAACTCACCCAGGTGGCCGAGCGAGAGGGCGATCCCGATCTGATCGAAAAAATCGCCGACGAAACCGTTTGCACCGAAGTGGAAGCATTGCTCGAATACCTTCAAGAGAAAGGACATCCCGCTCTCGAGATGGAGCCAATGATCTAATACCAGGAAAGCAAGCCCGGGGATCGGGTTTCGGAATGAGGATGTTACGAAGCAAACAACGTCCGAAGCATCGATCCCCAGTCCCTTTCCTGCCAATCCCGTAGGAGGACGAAATCCCAATGACCGTTGAAATCCCGAAAGAAAAGTACACCAGTAGCGTGCGCCAGGTAACCATCGGTGCTACGGCCGATGAAGGGGGAACGCGCACACATACCTTGACCATCGGGGGCGAAACCTGCATGCCTTTCTTGCTGCACGAAGGGGAGACGCCCAACCGACCGGCCCTTGCCCTGGAAATCCGCGACCGCAGACCCGAGGATTGGTCCGAGCTGCTGATCGAAACCTGGGGAGACGTGATCGACGATCCGGTCGCATGGGCCAAGGCGGCCGAAGAAGCCGGCGCCGACCTGATCTATCTCAAGCTCAGCACGACGACTTCCGACGGCGAACCCAACACGCCGGAAAACGCCAAAAAGATCGTACGCCAGGTCCTGGAAACCAGTGGACTTCCCCTGGCAGTGATCGGTCCCGGCCAAGCCGACCTTGACAACGAATTGATCGTCGCCGTCGCCGAAGAAGGCAAAGGCGAACGCCTGCTGCTGGGTCTCTGCGAGGAGAACAACTACCGCACCATCGTCGCCGCCGCCCTGGCGCACGACCACCTGGTGCAATCCAAGACCCCCATGGACGTCAATCTCTCCAAGCAGCTGATCATCCTGATCCACGACATGGGCATGCCGCTCGAACGCATCGTCATGGATCCGACCACCGGGGCATTGGGATACGGAATCGAATACGGCTACTCCGTCATGGAACGTCTGCGCTTGGCTGCGCTGCAAGGCGACACGATGACCCAACAGCCGATGATCGTCACGCCGGGTGAGGAAACCTGGAAGGTGAAGGAATCCAAAGTCGGCGACGGCGTTCCGGATACATGGGGAGATTGGAAACAACGTGCGCTTGATTGGGAAGCCATTACCGCAACGGCAATTATTCACTCAGGAGCAGACCTGATCGTGCTGCGACATCCCGAAACGCTGAAACGCGTACGCAGCCTGATCGACGATCTGATCCAACCCCAAACGGCTTAACAAGCGCGGAGGAAGAAGATGGCATTAACCGGACTAGAGATTTACAAATTACTACCACAGACCAACTGCAAGGAGTGTGGTTTCCCCACCTGCCTGGCCTTCGCCATGAAATTGGCCGCCAAGCAAGCTACACTGGACGACTGCCCTTACGTGAGCGACGAGGCAAAAGCCAAACTCGAAGCGGCTTCCTCGCCGCCCATTCGCCTGGTCGAACTCAAGAATGAAGAAGGTGAAGTGAAAGTCGGGAACGAGACGGTCCTCTTCCGGCACGAGAAGACTTTCTTCAACAAATGCGGGCTCTTCCTGCGATTGAAAGACGATGAGGACGCCGGGACACTGAAAGACAAAGCCGGCGAGGCAAGCGCCTTCCACGTGGATTACGTGGGCATCGATCTTTTCTTGGATGGCTTCGCCGTCGAAGCCGTTTCGGGAGATCCTGCAACCTTCGCGGCTGCCGTGAAAGCCGTGAACGAAACCAGCAAGAAGCCGTTGATCTTGATCGCCAATTCGGCGGAATTGGCCAAGGCAGGCCTGGAAGCCGCTGAAGGCGCGCGTCCACTGCTGTATGCCGCCGACGCTGACAATTGGGAGGCAATGGCCGAAGTCGCCAAAGGGAAAAACGTTCCCCTGGCCGTCCGCGCCGAGTCTCTCGACGGCCTGGCCGATCTGACGCAGAAACTCAAGAACGCCGGTGTCGAGGACGTGGTGTTGGACCCGCAACTCGGCGGCTACCACGATTCGCTGAACAAACTCACAGCCATCCGTCGATTGGCGTTGAAGAAGACATTCCGCCCCCTCGGGTATCCGATCATCAGCTTCCCAGGGACCGCACCGGAAGCCGACGAAACCCTGCTCGCCGCCGAACAGATTGCCAAATATGGCGGACTGATCGTGCTCGACACGTTCAACCCTGCCAGCCTGTATGCCTTGCTGGTGTTGCGCCAGAACATCTACACCGACCCGCAGAAACCAATCCAGGTTCAGCCCGGTTTGTACGAGATCAACGAACCGAAACCGGACGCACCGCTCATGGTGACCACCAATTTCTCGATCACCTACTTCTCGGTTGCCAACGAGGTGGAAGGTGCTGGGAAACCCGGATGGTTGTTGGTTGCCGATTCGGAAGGCATGAGCGTACTCACAGCCTGGGCGGCCGGTAAATTCGATGCGGAACGCATCGCCAAGGACATCAAGGCGTTCAACGTCGCCGATAAAGTCACACACCACAAGCTGATCATTCCCGGCCATGTCGCCGCGATCTCGGGCGAGTTGGAAGAAGAACTGCCGGGCTGGAAAATTCTGGTCGGCCCTCGCGAGGCAGTCGACATCAAGGGCTTCCTCGACAGCGTGTGGCCTAATTGAGCCTATACCGACCGGATCGATCCAAAGCCGCATGGGATATAATCGACATGCGTAGCAGGTTACGATCAGTGAAAGCATGGCGACCCACAAAATACACTTCTTACCCGCCGATCAAAGCGTTGATGTTCCCACGGGAGCTCTGATCACCGACGCCATGCAGGAAGCCCAGTTGGAAATCCAGCAGCCTTGCGGCGGGCAGGGACGCTGCGGCCGCTGCGCCGTCATCGTCGAGGGCGAAGGAGCCCGCAGGCGTTCGACGATCCGCATTTCGGCGGAGGACATCGCCGCCGGATACGCCCTCGCCTGCCAGACGATCATCGAGGGCGACCTCACGGTCACGATCCCGGAACAGGAAAAGATCGAGCGCCGTCTGGTGACCGACAAATCCGCGCGCAAGGTCGAGCTGCCTTTCGAATACGATCCCGCCGTTCAGCAAACCGTACGCGCCTTTCAACTCGAGATGTCCCCTCCCTCGATCGACGATAACTTGGACGATCTCAGCCGGTTACGCAAAGCGCTCCGGCAGCTCGGGGTGGAGCATCTACGCACCCCGGTGGCCGTCCTGCGGCGCATGGGCACGGCGCTTCGACAGGCATCCTGGTCCCCTTGGGTCGTCCTGGCGTTCGACGCGCCGGGAGGCGACTCGGCGGAATTGCTCGATATTCAGGCCGATCCGATCCAACCCTATGGATTGGCGCTCGACATCGGCACGACGACCGTCACGGCCTTTCTCGTCGACCTGGCCAGCGGTGAAGTCAAAAACCAGGCCTCGGAATACAACGGCCAGATCGCCCGCGGAGAAGACGTGATCTCGCGCATCGTTTTCGCCGCCAAAGGGGACGGCCTTCAAAAGCTCTACGACCTGGTGCGCGAGACCATCGACACTTTGCTCGATAGACTGCAAAAACGCACCGGTGTTTCCCCGCAGCAAATCTACAAGGTCAGTGTGGCCGGAAACACCACGATGATGCACCTCTTCCTGGGCATACCGCCGGAAAGCATTCGGCTCACGCCCTACGTTCCTGCCGCCAACCAGCCTTCCACCTTCCGCGCCCGGGAATTGGAGTTGAATGTCTACCCGCTGGCTCCGGTGGACTGCCTGCCCGCCGTCG
>JARRPX010000089.1:10622-18850 GCA_037382465.1 Anaerolineales bacterium
CATCACTGCCGGCGTGCTGGCCAGCAAGCTGTCCGAGGCGCCGGACCTTACCCTGTTCATCGACGTGGGCACGAACGGGGAGACCGTTCTGGGGACGAACGAATGGATGGTCACCTGCGCCTGCTCGGCCGGGCCTGCGTTCGAAGGCGCCGGCGTCATCGACGGTATGCGCGCCACGCTGGGCGCCATCGAAGAGGTGTGGGTGAACACCAACACCTACGAACCGACCATTCGCGTCATCGGCGGCAAGAAACCGGTCGGCATCTGCGGTTCCGGTTTGATCTCGCTCCTGGCGGAGCTTTTCGTCACCGGCGTCGTGGACCGCGCAGGAAATTTCAAACTGGACCTGGACACCCCGCGTGTGCGTCAGGGCCAATACGGTCCGGAATACATCGTCGCCTGGGGCGAAGAAACCGAGCACGGCAGAGACATCGCCCTGAACAAAGTGGATGTCGACAATCTGATGCGCGCCAAAGCGGCCATTTATGCCGGGTTCAGCGTCCTGGCCGACAGCGTCGGCGTCGAGCTGGAGGACGTGCAGCAGATGCTGGTGGGCGGCGCATTCGGACAATACATCAACGTCGAGAACGCCATCAAGATCGGTTTGCTGCCTGACCTCCCCTGGGACAGGTTCAATTTCCTGGGAAACACTTCCGTTCTCGGCAGCTACATGGCGCTCCTGTCATACGACGCACGCCAGCAAATTCGCGCCATCGCCGAGAAGATGACCTACGTCGAACTCTCGGCGGACAACACCTTTTACGACGCTTTCACTGCTGCGCTCTTCCTGCCCCACACCGAAATCAACCGCTTTCCGAGCGTGGCTGAAATCTGGGAACGCTACAGCGCGAAAAAAGGAACGCCTGGGAATTGAACCTGAAGTAGAATCGGAGTATGGAGATTGTTCGCTGAGGATTGTGAGAACTGCTTGAGGTGGTAGAAATGACGAAGACCATTGCCCTCGCCGGAAAAGGCGGGACGGGAAAAACGACGCTCGCAGCGCTGCTCATTCATAATTTGAGCCAACGGGTGCGCGGCCCGCTTCTGGCGATCGACGCCGATCCGGCCACGAATCTGCACATGGCCCTCGGTGTCTCCGAGCCGGATACGGTCGGAGAGATCCGCGAGACGATGAGCGAAACGGCGCAGGCCGGGCAGCTTGGGGTATCGATCAGCCGCCACGATTATCTCAACCGTGAAGTGCGCATGGCGATCGAAGAGGGAGAGCGTGTCGATCTGCTCGCCATGGGCCGGCCGGAAGGCCAGGGCTGCTACTGCGCCGTCAATCACCTGCTGCGCCAGATCGTGGATGATATCGGCCGCACGTACGAGACGATCGTCATCGACAACGAAGCCGGCATGGAACACATCAGCAGGCGCACGACGCGGGACGTCGATCTTCTGCTGCTCGTCACGGATCCCACGCTGCGCGGCGTACGCACGGCAGGCGAAATGGCCCGGCTGGCCGAAACGCTCGAGGTGAACGTCAAACGCACGGCATTGATCGTCAATCGGGTGAAAGGCGACCTGCCGCAGCCGCTGCAGGACGCCATCGACGAATTGAACCTCGAAATCGCAGCACTCATCCCGGCAGACGAGAACATCAACCAACTCGACGCATTGGGAACGCCGTTGATCCAACTCAATGGAGACTCACCTGCAGCCGCAGCGGTAAAACGACTGGCCGACCGGATCTTGAACGAAGGTTAATCCATCTAGACAACATCAAACTTACGATAGGAGAAGATCCATGTACAAAATCGGAGAGAACATCCATATCGTCTCACCGAAGGTGAAGGAGGCGCTGAAGGAACGCGATGGGGGCTTCTTCGTCGATCTCGCCCGCCGCCAGAAGGATGCCGGCGCCGACGTGATCGATCTGAACATCGGACCGCGCAAAAAGGACGGGCCGGAAGTGGTCGATTGGCTGGTGGACTGCATGCAGGAAGCCGTACCCGGAATGACACTGAGTTTCGACACGACCAACCTTGCGGCCATCGAGACCGGACTCAAACGGGTGGGATCGAACGCCATGGTCAATTCCACTTCGGCCGAAATCGAACGCCTGACGAACGTGCCTCCCCTGGCGGCCAAGTACGACGCAAAGCTGATCGCCCTTTGCATGGAGAAGAGCGGCATTCCCGTCAGCGCAGACGAGCGCGTCGGCATCGCCATGGAAAAACTCATTCCGCGCGCCCAGGCATTGGACATCCCGATGGAAAATCTCTACATCGACCCCTTGATCCTCACCGTCTCCGGCTGCCAGGAGTACGTCCCCGAATCCATTGAAACCATCCGCATGCTGAAGATGGTCATGGATCCGCCGCCGATGACGACGGTGGGGCTTTCCAACGTCTCGAACTCCGTGCCCAACGAAATGCGCCCGCTCATCGACCGTGTTTTCGTGATCATGCTCCTGGCCGTGGGCTGCGATTCGGCGATCCTCAACCCGCTCGACAAAGAGCTGATGGAGACCATTCACGCCGTGGAAACGCGTGACGACAGCACGCCGGTCAAGGCCCTGAACCTGAAGATTTTCGACGCCGTCGCCGCCATGGAGGAGCCGACACAGGACCTGGTGGACATGTCGGATCCGAAGCAGGTCGAAATCTGGAAGACCGTGCAGATTCTGCTCAACAAGGTGATTTACGCAGATTCATACCTGCGCCTGTAATCTCGAGAGCGCAGTCTCGGCGAAATTGGACAACTCTTCAAAACGGGTTGCCCGCGATCCGAAAGATACCATTCAAGACCCAACCTTCATCGTTCGCGAACAAGGAGGGTATTCGTATGGCTAAGGAGTCACCGCATCTCAACATCGAGGAATTGCTGGCGAAAGCTGAAAAACCTTCCGCAGAGGCGATGCGTCTCCATCCTTTCTACCAGGGCAAGGTCGAAGTCGCGGTGAAAGCGCGCGTCCGCGATTTCAACGATTTCGCCATCTGGTACACACCCGGAGTAGCAGCCCCCTGCAAGGCGATCGAAGCGGATCCCGATCTCGTATACGAACATACCCATAAATGGAACACGGTCGCCATCGTTTCAGACGGCACCCGCGTTCTGGGATTGGGCGACATCGGCCCCAAAGCCGGTCTGCCGGTCATGGAAGGCAAAGCGCTGCTTTACAAGTATCTGGGCGGTGTGGACGCATGGCCGATCATGCTCGACACCAAAGACCCGAACAAGATCATCGAAACGGTGCTGCTCCTGCAACCCGGATTCGGCGGAGTCAATCTGGAGGACATCTCCCAGCCGAAATGTTTTCGCATCCTCGACACCCTGCGTGCCCGTGCAGAGATTCCCGTTTGGCACGACGATCAACAAGGCACGGCAACCGTCACTTTAGCGGCCTTGATGAACGCATTGAAAATCGTCGGCAAGAAACTCGGCGAGGTCCAGATCACTTTCGTCGGGACAGGCGCTTCGAACGTCGCCTGCGCGCGGTTGATTTTCGCTTCGGGCGCCACGCCCGCACTCTGCCGCATGGTCGACAGCAAAGGCATTCTGCACAAGGACCGCAAGGATCTGGAGATGCGCAAAGCGGAATACGTCGATAAATGGAAATTCTGTAAAATCACCAACGAGGAAGGCCGCACCGGGGATACCGCCGCTGCGATGAAAGGTGCGGACGTCGTCATCGCCCTCTCGAAACCCGGACCTGGAACCATCCGGTCCGAATGGGTCGCCGAGATGGCCAAAGATGCGATCATCTTCGCATGCGCCAATCCTGTTCCCGAAATTTGGCCCTGGGAAGCGCAGGAAGCCGGCGCCGCCGTGATCGCTACCGGCCGCTCCGATTTTCCCAACCAGGTCAACAACTCTCTCGGCTTCCCGGGGATTTTTCGCGGCACGCTCGATGTGCGCGCCAAGACCATCACGGACTCGATGTGCACGGCTGCGGCCGAAGCGCTGGCATCGATGGCGGAGGAAAAAGGATTGAGTCCGGAGTATATTTTGCCTAATATGGATGAGTGGGAAGTCTTTCCGAGAGAGGCCGCCGCCGTGGCGACGAAGGCCGTCGAAGAGGGAATCGCCCAGAAACCTTTGACGTATGAAGAGGAACACGAAAAGGCCGAAAAGATCATCCGCCGCTCGAGAGATCTGACGGCATGTATGATGGCCGAAGGCTTTATTCCCATGGCAAACGGGGAGGAGTAAGAGACCATGTATGACTTAATCATCCTGGGTGGAGGCCCCGCCGGACTTACGGCGACCATTTACGCGCTGCGCAAACGTCTGAACGTGCTTCTCATCACCCGCGATCTGGGAGGCAAGACCAACTATCGCCTCCAGCTTCCCTTCGTCAACAAATATCTCGTCATCTCCGGAGAGGAGATCGTCAATCGCTTCATGAACGAGATCAATTATCTGGAGTTCGCCCGGGTTTTTGACAAGGCGGAGAACATCAAGAAGGTCGAACATGGTTATGAGGTCTCGACGCGCGAGGGGAACAAGTTCCAAACCAGGGCGTTGATCGTCGCCACAGGCGCACTCGGCAGACTGCTCGACGTGCCCGGCGAGAAAGAATACATGATGCGCGGCCTGTGCTACAGTGCGGTCTCCTACGCGCCCCTGTTCATCGACCGCAAGGCCGTCGTGATCGGTGACACGCTGCTGGCGTTGAGATCGACGGCCGAGTTGGCGCGCATCGCCAACAAAGTGAGTCTCGTCGCACCTTCCCACGGCGACCTGGAATCACAGCTGGGACGCAAGGTGCGGACTGCTCCGAACGTCGAAGTATACGAGGGCTTCAGGGTCACGGCCGTAAATGGGGACGACTACGCCCGCCGGATCACGATCCGCAAGGATAAGGAAGAACGCGAGCTTGATGCGGATGCGTTCTTCGTGGAGCTCGAGCTGGTACCCCAATCGCAGATCGTCGAAGACCTGGTAGAGCTGGACGAATTAGACCGCATCAAAATCGACGGCACCAACAAGACCTCCGCCGAAGGCATATTTGCCGCCGGGGATGTTACGAACGTGATTGCCGAACAAGTCTTGATTGCCGTCGGTGAAGGTGCGAAGGCCGCTCTTTCCGCCTACGAGTACATTTTACAATTGCCCGACGATTGAACGCCGGATTCCGATCGACGAGGGGAGGGGATCAACACCGTTCTCGCGCTGCCCGCGCTCAAGGCTTCGTCGACGTCGTGGATGCATCCATTGTCTGGGATTCGATCGGGTTCTTGGCAGATTTTGCCGGCACGATGAAGCGCACCGGCCCGTATTGAATGCTGATGTGATTCAATATCGAATACATGAAGAGACCCATGCCGAGCATTTCAAGCCCCTCTTCCAGAACCACGTACGCCTGATAGGCGAAGTTCCCAATGCCGTACAACGCATCCTGCCGCCCGCCAAGATACTCGAAGCCAGCGACTCCCGTAAGATAGACCAGACCCGAGACAATGAAAAGCACTTTCGTCTCGCGAGGCAGGCGCAGGACGAATCGCAAGTAAACAACGCCAACCAGGAGGACCAGTATTCCGTACGGAATCAGCCACACCATATCGTAGAGACCCTCAGGATCATATACCTCCCGCAGCGGTCCGCCTAATTTCTCGTGAATGCGGACCATTTCATCGATCGCCATGTACAAGAAGAGAATCCCCAGTCCAACCCAATACAGAAAATTCGGAGCGCGATTACGCCTGACGAGGCCGGCGACGACGAACAACAATAGACTGCAAATCCCCAGCCCGACCGAAGAGACGAAAGTGGGAATGCTATCCTCGCGATTGAGATCGAAGAAATAAAAACCGAAGGTCCTGCCGTAGAAATGCTCGCTGATGCGGCCGCCGATGTGGCCGATGACCATGATCAGGGCAGCAGACAGAAAAATCATCGCGATCCGTTTCGGCTTTACCGTAATATCCATCAATCCAAATCCCTTTCACGTTCCTATGTATACGAACGCATGCCACACAGTGGTTTTATGAAAATCAGATCTCAAAACGTCACAAGATTAAGCCTGTATTGTCCTCCAAGTCAAGGATCAGTTTGATTTCGGATGAGGGGAGCTCAAATTTTCCGCGCGCACCAAATCGGAAACTCGTTACACACATCAATCCATGACGCCGCGTTTCTCAGCATACTGTTTGAACGCGTCTTTCGTTTCCGGACCGGCGAGCAACTTGGCCACGACCTCGAGTTCGAGGTCCTGACTTTCGCGCAGAGTCAGATCGTCAGCGGCGTGGATGATGCGTTTGGACAGCTCCAGTGCTTTTGCAGGCACTCCGAGCAGGCGCCGCGCCATGTCGGCGACCGCTCGATCGAGTTCATCCGGTGCTGCAACATGGTGGACCAGGCCGTACTGCCGCGCCTTTTCGGCGCCGAAACGACCGCCGAAATACAATATTTCCTTTGCTGCGGGCATGCCAACCACGCGCGTGATGCGCCGGGTGCCCCACAAAAAGGGAAGCCCCAATTTGATCTCCGGCAGGCTGAAGACCGTGCGTGTGCTGGCGATGCGGAAATCGCAGCACAGCGCCAGCAGCAGCCCACCGCCGATGCAAAATCCATGCAGCCTGGCGATCGTCGGTTTTCCCAGCAGTTCAAAGTCATCCAGACACCGCTGCAAGCCGGCCAGGAAGCGGCGGTTTTCATCCGAAGGCAAATCCATTCTCTCCGCAAGCATCTGGATATCAACGCCGGTGGAGAAGTGGCGTCCTTCACCTCGCAGGATGACCACGCGCACGGCGTTATCATCTCGGATGCGTGCACTGATCTTCTGCAATTCCCTCATCGTTTCAGCATTCAGGGTGTTCTGCTGATCGGCGCGCCGCAGGCTCAGGGTGAGGATGCGATCTTCGATGCGTACGTCCCAATTCCGATATCCCATCTGTATCCTCTTTCGCAGTGCAGATCGATCCGCTGCAAATCGAAGATTCTTCCGACGGTGTGATGACATCTTCGAGCACATCTCGGTCGGTATCGATATATTGTACAATACGAAAAGATTCCATCGCTCGCGTTGCAGATGAAGGTACGTGTCTCCGATGTCAGGCGCGGCCGTGAACGGCTTGCACGAAAAGAGCAGCTTGGCGAACAGGGAACGCCGCGAATGATGTGCTCAGCAGCGGCACGATTTGAGGTCAAACACAGGAGAATTTAATCATGGTCGAATACAACGGAAGAGTAATTCACTGCGCCGATTGCCCGATCCACAAGCGTGCGGAAGCGAAACCCAGCGCTTTGCTCGCCCGCTTCTGGCCCTGGCACACGACCTGGTGCTCCGGCTGGAAGACCTATCAGGAATATCTTGCCGCCCAGGGTGGCAATCCTGAGGGATGAAACCAAGACCCCGTCTTCAACCAGTTTACCGGTCGAGGCGCTTGTTGACCTCGCCCATTGAGTCCGCCGTGTTCAAGACGGCCCACACCAATATCAGTATGCCAGTGGGGAGGACAATGCGGTCCGCACTCGTCTCGAGCTGCAGTCGCAGATCGCGGGTAAAGGAGGCGAGATAATAGAGCGCGAGCGTGGAGAAGCCCATGATGAACGACAGCACCAAGACGGAAAATTCGCCCCGGCTGCGTTGAGCAGCCAAATTTCGCCGCTGCCGAAAGGCGAGAAGCAGCACCACGGGAACGATCAAACCCCAGACTTCCAACTTGAGAACCTGTGCGCCGATGAAGCGTAGTGTTTCATAAATGGCGTCGAAATGAAAGTCGAAGGCCAACCAGGATTCAAAAGCGGTTTTCAGGGTGTGTTGTATGACGCTGCTGCCGTTGTGAGTTTGCGTGAATACGAACCAAAATCCGAGTAAGCCTGCTTCGGGGGAAATCCAATCATCGTAAAATACCTTTAATCTTATCTGGTAACGATGAAAGAGTAACAACGTGAGCATCAAAAACGGAGCCATAAACGCACCCTCATAACGCGTCCAACAAGCCAGAGCCAACATGAGCCCGCTCCATCGCTGCCTGGTGCGGTCTTTGTTTTGGATACCCTCGATACCGATGAAGACTCCCAGAAGTAAGTAAACACAGAAAGGCAGATTGGTATACCCGTTGGTGCTGTGCTGAAAGACGATGGGCAGCGATCCCAAGAATAAAGTTCCCGCAGCAGCCGCCATCTTATCGACGCCTCGATTCCTCCAGAAAACATAAGTTCCACCAAGCAGGCTGGCGAAGAACATGGGATACAATAATTTGGAGCCCGGAAGGACGTCTCCATCCAGGAATCGAAAGAATGAAATCAGAATCGGCAAGTTCATTGGCCGCGAC
>JARRPX010000090.1 GCA_037382465.1 Anaerolineales bacterium
GTCCGGTCGATCGGGGTGATCGGCGAAGAGTGCTTCGATGGCGGGTTGATCCGCACTGGTCAACGCAGACACCTCGCCCTTGGGGATTCCAGGAAAAGTTTCCTCCTTCAGGATCATGCGGTACATGATCTCCTCGGACTCGACTCGCAGACGCCCGGCAAGTAAATCCTTATGCTCGGGTTTTAGAAGGTAGATGAAACGTCCGGGTGGAACGTCGTTGAGCAGCGCCTGTAGCTGCCCGATTTCACCGCTGGTGAAGAGCACAGCCGGAGACAAGCCGCGGTAGAGTAGAACGACCGCAAACTCGTTGAACAACCAGCTGCTGTTCTCGTCCTCCCTGGGATCGAGATCGGCCAGTGCGTATGCAGACCAGATTCGATCGTGTTCCAGGAGACCGCGTAATTGCTCCCTTGCAATGGGATCCACCGTTACACTCGATCCAGGTCGCCCTGATCGTCGAAATACTGGCGGAAACGGGCGGTGAATTCCTTCAGGTCATAACTGTGCGACTGTGGACCGTCGGACTCGAGGCAGTAAGTTGCCGCCAGTGCGCCGATCTGTCCGCAGCGCTCGAAGCTCAGACCGTGCACGTAGCCTTTCAGAAAGCCGCTGCGGAAAGCGTCGCCGACGCCGGTGGGATCGAGAATCGCCTTGGGGGGTACGATCGGGATCGAGACCTCGCCGTCTGCGTTATAAATCCGAGCACCATGTTCACCTTGCGTGACGATAACGAACTCGCAGCTTTCGAGCATCGCCGGGAGATCAAGTTCGGTTTTATCCACGATCAAGCTGAATTCGTACTCGTTGGCGAACAGAGCCATCGCGCCTTCGATGCCTGCCTGGATGTCGCTTCCAGTAAGTCGAACGATTTGCTGGCTCGGATCGTAGATGTAAGGAATACCAAGTTGCCGGCATTCTTGGGCATAATTTGCCATGGCTTCCGGATCATTGGGGGAAATAACCACCAGATCGGGTTTCTCGGGAAGTTGGGAAAAGCTCAACTCCGAGGCGTACGCCATGGCACCGGTGAAGAAACTGGCGATTTGCGCGTTGCACTGATCGGTGTTGACGAAGAAGGAAGCCGTGGCCACATCCGGGATCGTGCGGATGGCGCTGGTATCCACTCCTTGCTCTTCGAGCCAAAGACGTTGCACTTCGAAATCTTCGCCGACCGTCGCCATCACGGTAGGGTGTTCACCGAGCAGCGCCAGGTTGTAGGCGATGTTGGCTGCGTTACCCCCAGGCCGGCGAACGAGTGTGTCGACGAGGAAAGACAAGCTGATGCATTCCAGTTTCTCGACGAGGATGTGATCCTGAAATTTCCCCGGGAAGGTCATCAAATAATCAAAAGCGATAGAACCAGTTAAAACGATCTTCATGACGTCTCTCTCACAGCCTCCTCTAGCGTGTTGGCGTAAGGTGGCCGGATGATTCCGGCCTCCGTGACGAAAGCGGTAATCAGTCGTTGGGGGGTAATGTCGAAGGCGGGATTGCGCGCTTTGCTTCCGGTGGGCGCCACGAGTTGACCTTCTTTCTCCAAATCCAGCACCTCACCGTGATCGCGTTCTTCGATGGGGATCCGTTCCCCGATGGAGAGCTGCAAGTCGATGGTCGACGTGGGCACGGCGCAATAGAATGGGACGCCGTTGTCGTGCGCGGCCAGGGCGAGCATGTAGGTGCCGATTTTGGTGGCCACGTCGCCGTTGGCTGCCACGCGATCTGCACCGACGAAGACGTTGGCCACGTCGCCGTTTTGTAGAAAGTATCCCGCTGCGTCGTCGGTGATGATCGCGTAGGGAATGCCGTAGCACTCGAGTTCCCATGCCGTCAGGCGCGCTCCCTGCAGGCGCGGACGAGTCTCATCGACCAGGACGAAAAGACGTTTTCCCTGTTCGTGCGCCGTGCGGATCACACACAGCGCCGTGCCGTAGTCCACCGCTGCCAATGCGCCGGTGTTGCAGTGATGTAGCAGTGTATCGCCGTCCTGTATCAGCGCCGCGCCATGCCGGCCGATTCGGCGATTGATTTCTACATCTTCGTCCGCGATGGATTGGGCTTCGTCGAGCAGCGCCTTGCCCATGCGCTGCGGACCATCCGCTTGCAGGTTATCGGCGGCGGCCAGGAGGCGGTCCAGCGCCCAGCGCAGATTGACCGCAGTCGGCCGTGTGGCGCGCAGTAATCTTGCCGCACGTTGAACGTCGACCCAAAACTCCTCTGCATTGGCTGCGGAGGATGGATAACCTGCCAGGGCCAGGCCAAATGCGGCTGCGGCGCCGATTGCCGGTGCGCCGCGTACGGCCATCTGACGGATGGCGTCGGCGACTTGTTCGACGTTCACCAGATCGACGGTCTTCAACTCCGCAGGGAGCAGACGCTGGTCGATAAGGCGTACGGCAGGTCCATTTTCTTCCCAGATAACCGATCGCATGGCTTCACACAAAAAGGCGCCCTCATCTGAGAGCGCAGTGGAATGTTCGTTTGCAGTGTAGCATGGAGAGCCGAAACTCACAAGATTGACGTTCTTCTGCCCTTGCTTTATGATGCACCCGTGCGACGGCGTGCGTCTCGATTCTTCCTTATATTGATCGTTACTGCTGTTGGAAGTCTGGCCTGCAATCTTCCCATCTCCATCAGCTTCCTCGCCACACATACACCTACGCTCACTGCCACGGCCACCGTCACACCTACCGCCACATTGACACCCACGCCGACACTCACGCCTACTCCACAGCCCGAAGCGCGGGTAGAACTGGGAGAGCAAGCCCTGTTTGTTGGAAATTGGGATCAAGCACTCATCGAGTTCGAGACCGCATTAAACTTCGCGCCGGACGACGAAACCCGCGCGCGAGCGCAGCTTGGCGTTGCGAAAACGCATTTACGGGCCGGACGCTTCAATCAAGCTGTGGACGCGTTGACCCAATATCTGGCCAGATTCAGCCAACACGAAGACTTCGGCCAGGCTTATTTCCTGCGTGCAGAGGCCTACGAGGCGCTCGGTATGTCCCAACAGGCGTTGGACGATTATCGTCATTACCTGGCGCAGCGTCCCGGGCTCATCGATTCATATACGCAGGAACAAATCGGGGATATTTCGTATGCAGCGAAGGATTATGCCGGAGCACTCGAGGCGTATCAGGCTGCGCTGGTGTCCCCCGGATTGGATCAGGGATTGAGCGCCGAGATCAAAGTTGCCCGTACGCGCGCTGATTCTGGGGATTACGAGACAGCAATTGCAGAGTACGATGCGATCTACAACAAGACCGGTGAAGATTACCTGCGCGCCTTGATGGATTACTTGCTGGGACAGGCGTATACCAAACTCGGCAATTATGAGCAAGCATATGCGCGCTATCTCGATGCGGTTGTGAATTTCCCCGGCGCCTACAGTTCGTATGAAGGCTTGGTGATTCTCGTCGAGGATGGCGTAGCGGTGGATGAGTTCGATCGCGGCCTGGTGGATTATTACGCTGGCCAGTATGGTGTTGCCCTGGCTGCCTTCGATCGGTATTTGTACGCTTTTCCGGATACCCATGACGGCACGGTGCATTATTTCAGGGGTCTCACATTACGCGCTTTGGGGAATTACGAGGCCGCCGTTCAACGCAATGGGCGTATCTGGAGCAGTATCCTCAAGCGATCGATACTCTTCTGAATTTCGCGGCTGCGGTTCCAGATCACGCCCGAGCAGCGGAATTCGTTTTCGACGCCGGACGGGTGAGTGAAATCAGTGGGGACCTGCCTGCGGCGATCGATTACTGGGAACGGGTGGCGAGAGAGTATCCCGATTCGACCTGGTCTTTCCGGGCGCTGTTCCTGGCGGGTACTGCACGCTACCGCCTCAATGAAATGGATATGGCTGCCGACACGTTTCAACGTTCGCTGGCTCACGTGCGCAGCGCGGATGAACGTGCTGCCGCTTATCTGTGGATCGGCAAGGCGAACGATGCTGCTGGTGATGCTGAAGCGGCGCGAGCGGCCTATCAGTTGGCTTCCGAGGCGGATCGCGGCGGGTATTATTCCATCCGTGCCGCGGACATCCTGGCCGGATGGGAGCCATTTCGTGTGCCGGAAGGGGGCTTTAATCTGGAATACGATCTGGATGCAGAGCGTGCCCAGGCGGAGGAGTGGCTGCGAACACAGTTCATCATTACGGGGCCGGAGCCTTTGACTTCGCTATCCCCTGCATTGGCCGGCGACGCACGCATGATCCGGGGAAAGGAATTTTGGGCATTGGGACGGTACGAGGATGCCCGCGACGAGTTCGAATCGCTGCGGGAAGCCTACGCCAACGATGCGGAAGCGACGTACCGCTTGATGCACACCTATCTGGAAATCGGCCTCTATCGATCGGCCATCTACGCTTCGAAGCAGATCATGACCCTCGCCGGGATGGATGAAGCTGGGACCCTCTACGCGCCCAACTACCTAAGTCGTATCCGCTTCGGAATTTACTTCGAAAGCTTGTTTTCGGAAGTGGCAGGAGAATACGGTTTTGAAACCATGTTCCTTCTCTCCGTAGCACGCCAGGAAAGCCTGTTTGAAGGATTCGCGCTGTCCTACGCTACGGCCCGGGGTTTGATGCAAATCGTACCGGATACGGGCCAGTATCTGGCCGATCGCTATCAATGGCCGCAGGGATATACGGATGACGATCTCTATCGGCCCTACGTGAGCGCCCGCCTCGGAACGCAGTATCTGGCAGAACAGCGCGATCTTTTCGACGGCGATTTGTATGCCGCATTGGCTGCCTACAACGCCGGCCCGGGAAATGCGCTGGCGTGGAAGGAACTTGCTCCCGACGATCCCGACCTTTTCCTGGAATGCGTTCGCTTTAGCCAGCCGCGGGATTACATTCGCGTGATCTATTGGGCGTTCTCAAACTACCGCCGTTTGTACGGCTCTCAGTGACTCACCCCGATCTGTCCTTCTAGTCCATCGGAAAGCGGCGCCTCCTGTTCTGCCTGCAGCGAGAAGCAGCAAACACAAGCTTGCGGACCTCGGGAAAGCGGGTGAATCATGAGAGAATCCCGGGAAAATAGTAGACAACAGTCTTATTTTTAGGATATAATGATGTTTTGGTGACCATAAATTGGGGAAAATCAAGGGAATATAGCGAGATAGATGAAGCGATAAGAAGACGTACAAAAATCCGATTCCGGCCAGAACGTGCCGGCGGTTTTTCGCGTCTCTGTTGTGTTTTTTTAAAAGGTAGAATGCGGTTCGTGAAATTCAGGAGGAGCTCGCGTATGGCTTCCAAATTGGGTCAGAAATGGTACACCCGCATACCAGATGTTTATAAACTTCCGCGGCTCATCGAGGTGCAGCTGGATTCGTTCAGCTGGCTTCAGGAAAAAGGGTTGAAGGAATTGTTCGACGAGATTTCACCCATCATTTCCTACAATGGCGGGATGAAGTTGTTTTTCCCGGGCGATTCGCCCGAGTCGAAAGAATTCAAACTAAGTTATTGGTTTGAGGACCCCAAGCACGAAATTGAGGAGTGTCTCGAGCGTGATTTAACCTACGCCGCGCCGCTCTACGTTTCCGTGTTGCTGGCGGGGTCGGAAGTCCCTGAGCCAATTCGCCAGGACATCTTCCTTGGCGATTTTCCGATCATGACCGAAAAAGGGACGTTCATCATTAACGGTACCGAGCGCGTGGTGGTTTCCCAGTTGATTCGTTCACCGGGCGTGTATTTCGATGCGCCCGAAGATCGGGCCACGGGCCGCCGGCTGGCTACAGCCAAGTTGATTCCGGATCGCGGTGCCTGGATGGAATTCGAAACCCGCAAGAGCGATTATCTGACCTTGAAATTCAACCGCAAACGCACCATCCCCATCACGATCTTTCTGCGCGCGCTTTCAGCGATCGACGATGGATTGGGTTCATCGCCACTCAAAGAGGGTACGGATGAAGAACTGCTCGAACTCTTCGCCGAGGCGGACAACAATCCGGATCATCCCTACATTGCCACGACCATTCGACAGGAACCCACGTGGGATATTAAGGAAGGGCGCACGTTGGCCGAGGAAGCCCTGGTCGAGTTCTACCGCCGTATGCGCCCTGGCGATCCGCCGACTCTGGACAACGCACGCGAGTATCTGCACGATCAACTCTTCGATCAACGGCGTTACGATACGGAACGAGTCGGGCGCTACAAGCTAAATCAGAAACTTGATCTGCACAACATCGTGCCGCTCGACTACCGCCGTGTTTCGACCTGGGACATCGTGCGTCTCGTCGAGCGCCTGATCTTGATCAACAACCACGCCGCCGAGCCGGACGACATCGACCATCTCGGTAACCGCCGCGTGAAGACGGTGGGTGAGTTGATCCAGGGTAAACTGCGCGTCGGTTTGCGGCGCATGGAACGCGTGATTTTAGAACGCATGTCGATTCGTGACCAGGACCAGATTTCACCGGTCTCCCTGGTCAACATCCGGCCCGTCGTCGCCTCGCTGCGCGAATTCTTCGGCTCCAGCCAGTTGTCACAATTCATGGACCAGACCAATCCGCTGGCAGAACTGCGCCACAAACGAACCCTGTCCGCATTGGGACCGGGCGGCTTGCGCCGGGAGCGTGCAGGCTTCGATGTGCGCGACGTGCATAACTCGCACTACGGCCGCATTTGCCCCATCGAAACCCCCGAAGGTCCGAACATCGGCCTCATCGGCCGGCTCTCTTCCTACGCGCGCGTCAACGATTTTGGTTTCATCGAAACGCCGTACCGCAAAGTGATCCGCGAATTGAATGCAAGCGACGAGCGCATCATCGGGCGGCGGGCGCGCGGCGAAATCGTGAATCCTCGCAGCAAGAAAGCGATCGTCGAGGACGGGGAACAGATCACGGACAAGACCGCGAAGCAGCTGGAGAAGGCCGACCAGCCTATCCCCATCGTGCCTTTCGTCTCGGACGAAATCGTGTATCTCACGGCGGACGATGAAGACCGTTTCGTGATCGCGCAGGCCAATGCCCCATTGAACGATGCCTCAGAATTCGTCCGCAAACGTGCCTCCTGCCGGCACATGGGAGAATTCCAATTCTTCCCGCCGGATCAGATCGAATACATGGATGTCGCTCCCCGGCAGATCGTCGGTGTGAGCGCCGCGTTGATCCCGTTTCTCGAGCATGACGATGCCAACCGCGCCTTGATGGGCTCGAACATGCAGACACAAGCCGTTCCGTTGGTTCAACCGGAAGTACCCCTCGTTTCCACGGGGATGGAGCGTTACGCGGCCCTCGATTCCGGACAGGTGATCCTGGCGGAAGAGGATGGTGAAGTCGTATCCGTAACCGGAAATAAGGTCGTCGTTCGCAGCGGGAAAAAGACGCACACGTACAATCTGCGGAAATTCAACCGCTCGAATCAAAGCACCTGCATCGATCAGCGCCCGGCAGTGATCAAGGGGCAGCGCGTGAAGACGGGCGACGTCATCGCAGATTCGTCCTCCACGGCGGAAGGGGAACTGGCATTGGGACAGAACGTTCTCTGCGCGTTCATCTCCTGGGAGGGAGGGGATTTCGAGGACGCCATCCTCGTTTCGGAGCGTTTGGTGCGCGAGGATCTGTTTACCTCGGTCCACATCGAGAAGCACGAAGTTGAATCACGCGACACCAAGCTCGGACCGGAGGAGATCACCTACGATATACCCAACGTGGGTGATGATGCCCTGCGCGATCTGACGGAGGAAGGCATCATTCGCGTGGGGGCGGAGGTCGGACCGAACGATATCTTGGTGGGGAAGATCACCCCCAAGGGTGAAAAGGAACTGACGCCGGAAGAAAAACTCCTTCGAGCCATCTTCGGCGAGAAGGCGCGTGAAGTGAAAGACACCTCCCTGCGCATGCCGCACGGCGAGCGGGGAAAGGTCGTGGCCGTCAAGGTTTTCACTCGCGAGGAACATCGCGATTTACCTGCCGGCGTGGAAAAAATGGTGCGTGTTTCTGTGGCACAGCGGCGTAAGGCCACGGAGGGCGACAAAATGGCCGGACGGCACGGCAACAAGGGCGTAATTTCCAAAGTCGTGCCCATCGAGGACATGCCGTTTCTCGAAGACGGTACGCCCATCGATCTGATCCTCAATCCATTGGGGGTTCCCGGCCGTATGAACATCGGGCAGATCCTGGAAGCGCATCTCGGCTGGGCGGCCGACAAACTCGAATTCCGTGCGGTGACGCCGGCATTCGACGGCGCGAGCGAGATGGAGTTGGAAGCGGAATTGGCTCGAGCTTGGATGATCGATCGCGCGTGGCTCGAGATCGGCGAGCGGGCCTGGGAATGGACCAAAGAAGAAGGGTATTACGAGGAAGAAGCCTTCGAGGACGATAACGAAGTGCGCCGTATTTACCTGGAACAATGGCTGCGGGACAAAGACTACGATGCGGATTTGCTTGCCATCGACACGCGCTATGCCCGCAGGGCAACACTGCGAGAATGGCTGCGTGAAAAAGACTACGACCCGGATGAATTGTTGGTTTTCGAAAACAGCGGTATTCCGATCGCAAAGCGCGACGAAGATGATTTGAACTGCATTGAAGCTTGTTTGCGCTTGTGGATCGAATCGTACGACCGGAAGACGGGGAACATCAAATCTCTCGAAACCTTACGGACCGCCGCCGAAGAATTAATGGAGGAAGTCGGTTCCCCCATGCCCATTCTGGGTAAACAGGTGCTCTATGATGGAAAATCGGGCGAACCGTACGATCAACCCGTTACCGTCGGCAAGGTGCTGATGATGAAACTGCACCACCTCGTGGAAGATAAGGTCCATGCCCGCTCGACGGGACCGTATTCACTCGTAACGCAGCAGCCACTCGGCGGCAAAGCGCAGTTCGGTGGCCAGCGCTTTGGTGAGATGGAAGTCTGGGCGCTGGAAGCGTACGGCGCAGCGCACACGCTGCAGGAGATGCTGACCGTCAAATCCGATGACGTTCAAGGCCGGGTGAAGACCTACGAGGCGATCGTGAAAGGCGAGGCTGTGGAAGAACCGGGCGTACCGGCCTCCTTCCGGGTTCTGGTCAAGGAACTGCAGAGCCTGGGACTCGCTGTTGAAGCGATCAGCGACGAGGGTGAGGTCATTCGCTTCGGCAAGGACGAAGAACGGACTCGTCCGCCACGTCTGGGCTTGGGCCTGTTGGACATGAAACCGCGTTTCTAACGCGAGCCGGAAATCAGGCGAAAGCGTTACCGTGCAGGGTATTCGTTGGGTGAAAGATTCCCGGCAGGCGTTCGAAGATCGAGGGAAGATCGATTTATCGTGACGGGTTCCTTGACGGCGTTGGGGCGGCGTGTTAGAATAAACGCTCGTCGTTCCGAGCCGCCGGAGGGTGTGACCGCGGCGTAGAAATGCTGCGGGTGCAACCTGACCGAAAAGAATAACCGGTAGAACCAGGCGAGGCCATCGTGCACGTCAGATGGTCTCCCTTAGTGAATGGCGGTAGCGAAAACAGTGTGATGTGCGCCTGAACGAGATGGAGGAATAAAGGTGCCGACAATCAATCAACTGGTACGCAAGAAGCGTAAACCGAAGCGTTCGAAGACCAAGGCTCCGGCGTTGCAGTATATTTTCAATTCCTACAAGCAACGCCGCCTTCGGCAGCCGAAGGGTGCTCCGCAGAAGCGGGGTGTTTGTACGCAGGTTCGAACCCAGACGCCGAAAAAGCCGAACTCGGCTTTACGCAAGGTGGCACGTGTGCGTTTGACGAACGGCATCGAGGTCACGGCCTACATTCCCGGGGAAGGACACTCGTTGCAGGAACACTCGGTCGTTCTGGTGCGAGGTGGTCGTGTGAAGGATCTGCCGGGTGTACGCTATCACATCGTTCGCGGCACGCTCGACACCACCGGCGTCGATGATCGACGCCAGGGCCGTTCGAAGTACGGCGGGAAAAAACCAAAGGAATCGTCGCTATAGTCATCGGTCGTCGGTTTATCGCGACTGGGATTTGAAGCTGGAGCAGGCAAATGCGAAGAACCAAGCCTGAAAAAAGAGAAATCAAGCCGGACGTGCGTTACGAGAATCAACTCCTGCAGGAGTTGATCAACCGAATCATGAAGAAAGGCAAGAAGAGCGTCGCCATGGGGATCGTTTACGACGCGATCGACATTGTCGGCGAACGAGCCAAACGCGATCCGGTGGAAGTCTTCGAGCAGGCAATCAAGAATACGGCGCCCGTTCTGGAGGTCAAACCCCGCCGGGTCGGTGGCGCGACGTATCAGGTGCCCGTCGAAGTACGACAGGATCGACGCACTTCGCTGGCGATTCGCTGGATTTTGGCCGCGGCGCGTGCGCGTCCGGGAAAAACGATGGCGGAAAAACTGGCGGCGGAATTGATAGACGCTGCCAACAGCACAGGCGCGGCGATTCGCAAACGTGAAGAAACACATCGTATGGCAGAGGCCAATCGGGCTTTTGCACATTATCGTTGGTAGATAGCTGGAAGGAGTTCGGCCATTCGGCTGATCGTGGTTTGTCATGACTCGTCAATATCCGATCGAGCGTTACCGAAATATCGGTATTATTGCCCACATCGACGCCGGTAAAACGACGACGACCGAGCGGGTATTGTTTTACACGGGCAAAACGCACCGGTTGGGCTCTGTAGACGATGGCACCACGGTCACCGACTGGATGGATCAAGAGCGTGAGCGCGGGATAACTATCGTCTCAGCGGCCGTCACCGCGATGTGGCGTGATTACATCATCAACATCATCGACACCCCCGGTCACATCGATTTCACCGCCGAAGTTCAACGTTCCTTGCGAGTGTTGGACGGCGGCGTTGTTGTTTTCGACGCCGTGCAAGGCGTCGAACCACAATCCGAGACTGTCTGGCGGCAGGCGGATCGCTACGGTGTGCCGCGTATTTGTTTCGTCAACAAGATGGATCGCCTCGGCGCCTCCTACGAGCATACGATCGAAAGTATCCGCAACCGTCTCGGAGCCAATCCGATCGCAGTACAGATGCCCATCGGAAGCGAAGCGAAGTTTGTGGGGGTCATCGATCTGATCGATGAGAAGGCCATTATTTGGAAAGATGAATTGGGAACGACGCCGGAAGAGAGCGACGTTCCTGCTGATTTAAAGGCGGAATTTGAGGATCGGCGAGTGAAAATGATCGAACTGATCGCCGAAGCCGATGATGATTTGACCTTCAAATACCTGGAGGGCGAAGAGATCTCCACCCAGGAGCTCAAGCAGGGCCTGCGCAGAGCGGTGATTTCGGGAAAGGCGACTCCGGTGTACTGTGGATCGGCCCTGCGGAACAAGGGCGTACAACTGCTGTTGAACGCTGTGGTCGACTACCTGCCCTCGCCGCTCGATATCCCCGATGTGGTCGGACGCAAACCCGATACGGACGAAGAGCTATCTCGCCCTGCGGAAGATTCCGCGCCGCTGAGTGCCCTGGTGTTCAAGATCGTGACCGATCCTTACGTCGGTCGTTTGGCCTATTTCCGTGTCTATTCGGGAAAAATCACCAAAGGTTCGACGGTGTACAACGCCAACAAAGAGAAGCGTGAGCGTGTGGGCAGACTGCTGCGCATGTACGCCGACCGCCGGGAAGATATCGACGAAGTCCTCGCCGGTGACATTGGCGCCGTTCTGGGCATGAAGCAGACCTTCACCGGAGACACGCTGTGTGATGCGGCCAATGCGATCATTCTCGAAAATATTACTTTCCCGGAGCCAGTCATTTTCCTGGCGATCGAGCCCAAGACGATGGCTGACCAGGATAAGATGTCGGAAGCGTTACAGAAGCTGGCGGAGGAAGATCCGACTTTCCGAGTGGGAGTGGATGAGAACACCGGCCAGACGATGATCTGGGGCATGGGTGAACTGCATCTGGAAGTGTTGATCGACCGCATGCTCCGCGAGTTCAAGGTGCAGGCCAACGTCGGACGGCCACGGGTTGCTTACCGCGAGTCGATCTCTCAAACCGTGCCTGCGGTGGAAATGCGCTACGTTAAACAAACCGGTGGACGCGGGCAGTATGCCCACGTGGTGCTCAAACTCGAACCCGGAGGACCCGGAACCGGCATCGTCTTCGAATCGAAGATCAAAGGCGGCGTCATCCCGACGGAATACATCCCCGGCGTGGAGAAGGGCGTGCGCGAAGCCGCCGAAGGCGGAGTGATCGCAGGGTATCCGGTGACCGACGTAAAGGTCACTTTGATCGACGGATCGTTCCACGAAGTCGATTCGAGCGAATTGGCTTTCAAGGTTGCTGGCTCGCTGGCCTTCAAGGAAGGCGTCCAACAGGGCGGTCCGATCTTGCTCGAGCCGGTGATGAGTGCCGAGATCGTCGTACCGGAAGATCATGTCGGCGACGTAACCGGAGATTTGGCATCCCGGCGAGCAGCGATCGAAGGCATTGAAATTCGTCCCAGCAACGTACAGGCCATCCAGGCGAAGGTTCCGTTGGCGGAAATGTTCGGTTATGCGACCGACCTGCGTTCGATGACGCAGGGTCGTGGAGTTTTCACCATGGAATTCGATCACTACGAAGCGGTGGCCGAGTCTGTAAGCAAGGGAATATTGGTAGGCGCGCGGTGAGCGCCTGTGTTGAAAAATTGAAATCATAGCTGAAACGAGAGGAAAGAAATGGCGAAAGGCAAATTTGAACGCACAAAGCCGCACATGAACGTGGGCACGATCGGACACATCGACCACGGCAAGACGACGCTGACGGCGGCGATCACGAAGTACTGCTCGTTCTTCGG
>JARRPX010000091.1 GCA_037382465.1 Anaerolineales bacterium
TGCAGGAGCAGGGCAAACCCGACCGCTGGACGGTGGCCGAGCTGCAGCTCCGCCTGCGCCAGCTGGGCGAGGGCTGCGATTGCGAAGACGAAGCGCCGGACGACCGCTACGCCGGCACGGCCGATGCGCTCATCTGGCGTCTGGATAGCGTGATCAAGGGCGCAGCGATATTCGACGATTTCGAACACCTCGACCTGGCCGAGCTTTTCCGGCCCGGCCGCTGCTCGGTGCTGCAGTTGGACGAGGTCGATTCGCGCCAGCAGCAGATCATGGTCGCCACGCTGCTGCGGCGCGCCTTCCGCGCCCGTACCCAGACCGAGAAGGGCGCCGTGGGCGAGGACGACGAGTTGTATCTGCCCTACCCGGTCTTCATCCTCATCGAGGAGGCGCATCACTTCGCCCCGGCCGCGGCCGACGTGGTCAGCACGCAGGTGCTCAAGCAGGTGCTCTCCGAAGGGCGCAAGTTCGGCCTGGCGGTGGGCCTGATCAGCCAGCGCCCGGGACGCCTGGATCCCGATGCCCTCTCGCAGTGCAACACGCAGTTCCTGCTGCGCATCGTCAACCCCATCGACCAGGCGCGCGTGGCCGAGAGCGTGGAGACCGTGGGTCGCGAGCTGCTGCGCGAGCTGCCCGCGCTGACCAAGGGCCAGGTGATCGTGGCCGGCGAGGCGGTGAACACGCCCGTGCTCTGCCGCGTGCGTTCGCGGCACACCCCGCACGGCGCCGAGTCCCCCGACGCACCAGCGCTGTGGCGCAAGTGGTTTTCGGGAAGCGGCAAAAGGAGGAAGGGCGCACGGCCGGCGGGGAAGGAGAAAGGGGATGAAGCGCTGTTTAAATAGATTCACTCATTGTTGGAGGCAACCATGACTCATCAAAAATCAGAAGAAACACCACCCCTCGACGACAGAAGAAACACCACCCCTCGACGACACCCCCTTCCTCTGTTCCTGAAGCGGTAGCGGGGAAATGTCACAATCGATCATCGAGATACGTTCCACATCACCGATGTTGCCAATGTGACAATGGAATGGCTATAATTCATCCGGCGCGGCGAGCTTCGAAGCCGCAGAAAGGACCATGGGAGATGAAAACAACAAATACGCTGCGGAGGCTCTGCCTTCTGATCCTGACCTGTACATGGCTTCTATCCGCCTGTGGCGAGAATATCACGGTACCGGATGCGGATGATACGCCACCTACGATCTCGTTGAGTGTACTCATTCCGGGTGAAGAGGAGATCGTGCTCACCAGCGAGAGCGACTATGTGGAGCGCGCTGTTGACCGGCGAGATACAATCACATTCACCGCCATCGCCAAGGACGAAGACGGAGGTGTGATAAACGTCAAGATCATCGGTGAGGTTACGGTCGATTGTGTAAGTGAGAATTACGGTCAACGCAAGACGGCTTACCTGCTTTCCGAGAACCCAATCGATGCTGGCCCAGGCGACACGGCACAAACCGTGCGCATGACCTCCATGTCGACATCCATCGAGACCAACATTAATGGATGCACCGGTAATTACGAGTTCAACTGGTTAGAAGGCGAGGTGTATGCCTACGCCGAGAATTTCCACAGCGGTGTTTCCGTGAGCGCACCGTTCCACTTTTACTACCCGGGTCGAGGCGAGGCGGACTCCACGAAGAGTGATGAATCTGACCAGGAATCTTACGAAGAGCCAACGATTACTTTACAGGAAACAGACGTTGAACTCCCGGACTTCCAGCTTGCCCCAATCCATATCAATTTCAACGCCGATGATTACCGCATCGCCAAAGGGGAGGCCAAGGTAACCATCGAAGTCATTACACCACCGGCGGCACCAACCGGCCTACACGCGGAATTGGTTTGCGGTAAGGAAGACGTGGTAACGCTGAGCTGGACAGATCAAGCTGACGATGAAACGGGATACCGGGTTTATCGGGATGGCAAGTTGATCGCCAAACTGTCGGCGAATGCTACGAGCTACCAGGACACACTCACGTCTGAATACTATCACGTCTATTCGGTGGAAGCGTACAACGAGGCTGGATCATCAGCGCGGATTTCCGTGACCCAGGAAGAAAACTGCTATCGGTAACACTCACGCGTTATGAAATCTGCTTTCTTTTCAGGGCTGTCTCACTTAGGACAGCCCTGTTGACCTTCCATCTTCGATTCATTCTGGTCAGCGCCTGAATTCGCAGGCGGGTAACGGCATCGAAGGAAAAAGTATCTAAATTTTCACCACCCACTCGTACCCATTTGCTTTTCGGCGCCATTCACCAACGATGCACAGAATATGATTAAATACGTGTGTTGGGGTGAAAGCAGATCAGGTGAAACAACCCGTCGAATTCCGAACACAATCGATCAGATTCACAGTAACTCTCCCACACAGGAGGCGAAGACGGTTTGTGAAATCAGAACGCAAGAAATCGAAACCCGAGGAAATCTCACTCCTGCGTAACGCCCCTTTCGTGTGTTCCTGGAGCGGCGGAAAGGACTCCTGCCTGGCGCTGTGGCAAGCGATCGAACATGGCGGCGTCCCTCAGGCGCTGCTGACGATGCTGGACGAGCATGGCCGGCGCTCGCGCTCGCATGGCCTTCCGCTGCAGGTTCTGCAAGCGCAAGCCGACGCAATGGGAATCCCCTTGATCACTGCCCAGGCGTCCTGGGACGAATACGAGGCGGCATTCACTGCGGCGCTGCGCGCCGCAGCGCACGAAGGTGCGCGGGCGAGCGTGTTTGGTGACATCGATTTCGAAGAGAATCGCGCCTGGGAAGAGAAGGTCTCGCAGCAAGCCGGGATGCAGGCATACATCCCCTTGTGGCAGCAACCCCGCGAAGAACTGCTGCGCACCTTTTTCGAACTTGGATTCAAGGCCACGATCATCGCCGTAAAAGATGATAGGTTGGGAAAGCGTTTCCTCGGGCGCGTACTGGATGATGATTTGCTTGTCGAATTCGAACAGGCGGGCATCGATCTCTCGGGAGAGGCTGGCGAATATCATACGATCGTAACGGATGGGCCTCTCTTTAACAAGCCATTGAGTCTGCGAAAGGGCGAGATCACACAGCATGCAGGCGTGTGGTTTCTAGGCATGCAGATCGGTTAAATAATGACCCCGTTGACACACGCGCCGGCATCGTGGAGGTAGACGTGAAACCCTCAGCTATCAACTTCGACGAGAAACTGGCTTCCTTTTCGGAACATTGGTCACCGAAGATCGTGGCCCGGATGAACGAGTATCATTTCAAACTGGTCAAGTTCCGGGGCGAGTTCGTCTGGCACAAGCATGCCGACACCGACGAGGTCTTCATCGTGCTGCACGGCGAGATGGCCATCGACTTCCGCGACGGGCCCGTCGAGCTCCGTCCCGGGGAAATGATCGTCGTTCCGCAGGGAATCGAACACCGGCCGCGTGCCGAAAAGGAATGCCGGGCGCTGCTCGTCGAACCGGCCGGCACGGTCAACACCGGCGACGCCGGCGGCGAGCTGACGGCGGAGAAAGATGTCTGGATATAAAACCATTCGTCTTGCAATGCCGTGTTAATGCAAAGCCGCTACTGGATGCATGTTGGATTCCTCAGATCAATCCCCTATGTATCCATTCGAATAGACGCCGATATCGAGCCGGCGGAATTTTTCAATTTCGTCCGGAGATGAAAGACTGTGTACGTAAGGCACAGCACCTACTGCACGCAGCGCCGTAACGAACTCGGGTGTATATCTTCGCTTTTGCCTTGAATTTTCTGCGAGAGAGAGATTTTGGTCCCGTTCTTGCCACCACATCATGACCGCTGGGATATCATTTTTCGTCACGAATTCAATCACTTCATCATCATCGAACTCACCCGACCATTGCGTTCGCACGAGTGCCAGCATGTACCATGGAAATCTGTACATCTTACGGATCTCATCGTAATCCCACTGTTCTGTAATATGTGGGATCATCCGATTCAAAATACTCGGAGGAGCTTGATGGACAATCGTTTCGTAGATTTTTAGATGATCCCACTTGGTGTCAAGAATTAGGTAAGCATCTTTATGCTTGCGAAGGAGATTAATAAGATCTTGACTCGTCAGCAGAGGATAGCGCCCGTCCCATGCCAACCCCTCGATATCATCTTTGGTTATATCTCTGAAACTCCCCGTCAACCCGTAATGCTCTTCGGTCCCATCATGTGCAGCAATCACTGTCCCATCACTTAGTCGTAAAAGGTCAACCTCGAGAATGCGAAACCCTCTGGCGTATGAAGTTTCAAAAGCGTCGAGACTGTTTGTCATTGTCGTTCCATCATCAGTGCTACCCAGAGCATGTGCAACATAGGCGTATTTATTAAATGGGTTGTCAAGCGAAACAGGCCATATGCCCATTAGGATGAGTACGACAAAGGTTCCAACCGAAATGATTGCCAGTGTAATGAATGTCCAACTTCGTTTCAATGCTTCAACCAACGTAAACTCCGCGATACATATTCGAAAATGGTAGTGAATATCAACTTCTATTCATACTCAGACATACCGCAGGAAATGAGGATAAGGGCGATACACTTCGTTCCTTGCCCGCATTTCCCTATCCATCCTCAAAAAACGGGATCACAATCGTATAGTAAAGATCATCGATGACATCGAATGATACCTCGTTTTCAGGTTGACGCTTCAGATTATACCATCGTGACAGGGACGGCTATTTTGCCCCATTCATCCGACATACTGTTCTTCTCTTCCTAATCATAGAACGTGCTGTGACGATCGATAGTGTAAGATTGAATGATCCGAATAATCATCGGATCGGCATAAACGAAAGAAACGAATTCGGAATGTCGAAGCCAGATACAAGTAAACCAACACTGACGATTTCTTCGGAACAATGGCCCCCGAAGTTCGTGGCCCAGATGAACGAGTTTCACTTCAAGCTGGCCAAGCTGCAGGGCGAGTTCGTCTGGCACAAGCATGCCGACACCGGCGAGGTCTTCATCGTGCTGCACGGCGAGATGGCCATCGACTTCCGCGACGGCCCCGTCGTGCTGCGCTCCGGGGAGATGATCGTCGTTCCGCAGGGAATCGAGCACCGGCCGCGCGCCGAAAAGGAATGCCGGGCGCTGCTCGTCGAACCGGCCGGAACGATCAACACCGGCGACGCCGGCGGCGAGCTGACGGCACAAGCCGACATTTGGATTTGACCTGTTAGCCGAATACAGGAATCAAAAAGCCCCGGGAATAACCCGGGGCTTTTCTCGTTTGAATTCGATCGGATTCACTCCGCCGGGCAGCGGCAGAAGCCTCCATCGTCGGGGGAATAGGTGCCGCCCGCATCACCACAAGCCGCACGGTCGAGCGTGCTCACGCACACCGGTTCCGCCGGTATCTCGGGAAATGCAGGAACGGCCAAAATCGGCGCATCCTCACCACCGTACAGCTCCATTACGCTCAAGGCGATCCAGCATTGGACGGTAATCTCGTGCATCGTCGTCTCGAATTTGCCCCAGGTTCTTTCCGGATTCACGCCGAGCAAGGTCAGCTCCGTCCCGGCCTCGAATGCAGTCACGTCGTCGAAGACCGGATCGGGGCCCTTGCGGCAGAAGGCGTTCTGGGTCAGCACCCCGTAGGGGTTCAGGTCGATCAGGTCCGTCTCGGCCACGCGGAACTGCACGTACTTCACGTCCTGATAGAGCCCGTCCTGCAGCAGCACGAACTTGAGCGTGTAGAGCCCTGGCGGCAGGTCGAAGAGACGCACGCTGCCGGCAGGCACGATGTCCACGCGCGTGCCCGGATAGGCAGCCACCTCATACTGACCTACGTTCTGCAGCACGCTCAAGTTCTCGTTCTGCAAGATCACGTCTACGTGGTAGTTGTACGTTCCCGTGGATATGTTGAACACCTCGAACCCAAACTCGACCTCATCGTAATAATCCAAAGCCTGGAACTGAACGTCGAATATTGGATCGCTGGGCAGGACGCCGCGCAAGTCGGTGTAATAATACCCCTTCTCGTGTCCCATATCGCCGCCCCAGACCCAGTTGGTCGCCGGTTGGCCGGTGTCTCCGGCGATCAAGGCCACCGCGCCCGGAAAACCGCCCGAACTGGGCAGCAGCCAGAGCACGCCGCGGCGCTGGTTTGTCGGCTGAGGTTCGGCAAACAACACCACGGTGTCGATCACTTCGATCTTTTCGGCGGTAAGGCTGTCCATTATCGCCTGATGGTAGTCCGCCCATGAGCGTGTGCTGTTGAGCGATCCCGATCCTGGGTCGTTGTAGAAAAGCACCGTGCCGTCGCTGCCGGTGATGATGCGGCTGTGGCCGGCCAGGCTCGACCCCCAGGCCACCGGCCGCCGCGGCATGGCGGTGCCCCAGACGTAGTATTCCACGTAGGCCTGAAAGGCGTCGAAGAGATATTCCGCATAGTCGTAATCCACGTGCTTCACGAAGCCCAATTCCTCGAAGCTGAGTTCGGTCCAGACGGCCGCCTTCCAGTTCCAGATGATGACCTCCACGTCGCCGGTAGAAAAACTCTGCTTCACGTCCGCCGGCACACTGTACCCGCCGGCGCCGAGCAGCCAATGGAAGAAGAAGCCCTTATCGAAAGGCTGGCCTGCTTTACCGGCCAGATACCAGTTGCTCGATTCACCCCACACGGCGCCGAAGCCGCCCACGGGCCAGGCACCCTGGTGGAAATCGACCAGGTCGGTCATCGCCGTAGGGCTGCACCAACCCGGCGTCATTTGTGGATACGTGGGAACGGCGAGCGGGTCGTAGATCGTGGTCAGCTCCAACAATCCAGGGTGGGCGATGAGTTTGAATATCTGGTACTTACCCTTGCCCACGACAGGGAAGGTGGCCATGTCACCCACGACCTTCACACCCACCACGGAAGGGTAACTGCCCTTCGGTTCGGCCCAGGCGACGTAGGCGTAGGTGGAGGTGTCGGCCGGAGCGGCATCCTTGGCGCCGTCGTTCAGCGGAACACTCACCAGGATCGAACCGATTTGATCCGCATCCCCAAGATCGACGAAGAACTCGTCGCTGGCGGGACTGAACGGACTGCCGGCGGCGAAGGGCTCGCCTTCCCCGATATCCTCGAACGTGACTTCGGCATCCACACTCAACGCGCCGGTCTCGACGAACAAGGTCGCGCCGCCGGATTCTTCGATCGTCAAGGATTCTGCCGGAAAAATTGAGGTAAATGTCTCCGTCGGGTGAACCTCCTCGGAGATCTCGACAACGTCTTCCTCTCGATCTCCGAGCAGGATGAACGTCACTGCGGCTGCGACAAGTACCAGCGCTGCCAACAGGTAGAGATACATTCGCTTGCCCTTCATCTTGGAACTCCTTTGCATCTGGGATATACGCTGGGTGAAAAGACCGAACACGAATACATAACTTTAACGCAGCGGCATCCATCTTTCTCCCGTGACAATGGTCCTATGCACGGCTCTCACCCTGTGAACTCCGAAAGACAGACGGTGTAGGGGAAGACTCGATGAGGGCCGGCTTGTGATGCACCGGGCTATGATTTTGCATCAAGCAGGATTATCCGTAACAAGATATCTATTTTTATAAACTAGTTGACATTGCAAACCATAAATGCTATAATGCCCGCACAAGAACGCACTGGAGGTGGATGATGACGTCCCCATCGGATGTGAAGCGATTGATACAAGATACCCGGCGGTATGAATTTGCCGACGGCTTGCGTGATTTGCAGTTGGCCATCTTCTTCGTGACCAGCGGCGCTGCCGCCTGGCTCGTATTTCAACCCTTCTGGATCACCCTGATCGGAGATTTGGTGGAAAGATACGGCCGCGGCGCGGCATGGCTGGGTATTTTGGTGCTGTTCATCGCGCCATTGGCCGTGATCGGGATGCTGGGGTTGATGAATTTCGTCCGTAAACGCTGGCTGTGGCGCGAGAGCGGCATGGTGAAAGCTTCCCGTTGGGTCGTTCCTCGGCGGGTGACCGTGCTCTCCTTCGTGATCATCGTCGCAGGTCTGGCGCTCGCCGTCCTCGCACGCCGCCAGGGCTGGGTGGAAGACAGTTTCATCCTGCGCATGCTGTGGGGGGCCACCGGCTGGTCGTTCGGCTACACGTTGATCGCCATGGGGCACGAACTCGATCTCCCGCGCTACATCTGGCTCGGGGCAATCGGCGGCGCCCTGTCCACAATCCTGCTCTTCCTCGATCTCACCTTCGCCCAGGCCGCGCTCGTCTTTAGCCTGACCTGGGGGCTGCTGCTATCCGCCAGCGGCATCTTCACCCTGCGGCGGGCGATTGCTGCTCAAGACGCAGGTGAATGATGTCCGATGATATCAAAGATCTCATCAATATCGACCGCCTGATCCACGAACCCTCCCGCCTGGCGATCATGGCCGTGCTGTCGGCCTGCGAAAACGCCGACTTCACCTACCTGCTGAACGCCACGGGGTTGACCAAGGGCAACCTCTCCGCTCATCTGAGCAAGCTCGAAGATGCGGGCTACGTCAAGATCGTCAAACGCTTCAAGGGCAAGTACCCCAACACGCTTTGTTCGTGCACGGCATCCGGTAGACGGGCGTTCGATGCCTATTGGAAACAGTACTCGGCGTTGGCCGAACGTCTCAAGCAATAAATCGTTACCGGTCAACGGGCCTATGTTAACGTTTGTTAGCATTACTACAGCCTCAATCCGATATAATACGCGGGATGACCACGATTTTGATCGTCGAAGACGACGAGACGGTGTGTGACACGCTGGCGCTCAACCTGCGCGCCGAAGGCTACGAAGTCCACACTGCGGGTGAAGGCGAACTCGGTTTAGAGTTGGCCCGCACGATCAACCCCGACCTCATTGTGCTCGACGTGATGCTGCCCAACCTGGACGGCCTCACGGTATGCCGCTTGATCCGCCGCGAGAGCGAGGTGCCCATCATCTTGCTCACCGCGCGTGGAACCGAGACCGATAAGATCATCGGCCTCGAAACCGGCGCCGACGATTACGTCGTCAAACCTTTTTCGCTGGGAGAATTCCTGGCCCGCGAGCGCGCCGCCCTGCGGCGCGGCGCCACCGGCGCGGCCGATAAAGAACTCGTCTCGAACGACATCTCTCTCGATCTCGTGTCCCGCAAGGCGTTTCGTGGTGCGGAGGAAATGCAGCTAACCCCCCGGGAATTCACACTGCTCGCCACGTTGATACGCAACATCGGCGCCGTGCTCACACGGGACCTGCTCCTCGCCGTCGTCTGGGGCGACGATTACGTCGGCGATCCTCGCACGGTGGACGTGCACATCCGCTGGCTGCGCGAGAAAATCGAGCAGGATCCCTCCGACCCCGAACGCATCCGCACTGTCCGCGGGGTGGGCTACCGCTTCGAGGGCTGAAACATGGAATGGCTGATCGTGGTCGTTTCGGCCGCACTGGTCCTGCTGATGGCCATCCTCTGGCGGCGCGAAGCCGTCCGTCACCTCGAAACCCGGCGCCGCTGCCGCCAGGAGTCGCAAGAACTATCCGACCGCATGCAGCGGGCCAGGTCGATGCTCGACTGGCTCGAAACCGCCACGAACGCCAGCAACGAACTGCTGCTCGTCGTCGATGCGGAAATGCGTTTACATTACGCGAACCGATCGGCCCAGGATCTTTTCGGCGATCTCGATGCAGAAGCGACCATCATAAGTTACACCCGCAGCCTGGAGATCGAATACCTCGCACAGGAGGCGTTGAGCGATCAGCATGCGAACGAACTCCAACGTGTCATCCAATTGGACGGCCGGACTTACCACGCCCAGGCCGTCGCTGTAGCCAACGGCGCAGGACTTGCGCTGACCGACATATCCGAACTGCAGCGGCTGAGCCGCGCCCGTCAGGACATGGTGGCCAATCTGTCCCACGAGCTTCGCACCCCGATCACATCCCTGCGCCTGCTGGCGGACACGTTGGGCAGTCCCGCGGGGAAAGCAGTGGCCGAGGAACTGGTGGGAAAAATCGCCCACGAAGTGGACGAACTCGAGCAAATCGCCGTGGAAATGCTGGATCTGGCCGCGATCGAGTCGGGCCGCCAGGTCGTCCGCCTGGTTCCCACCGTGCTCGTAGACGTGATTGACGAACTTGTCGATCGCTTTTCCGAACAAGCCGCACGTGGAAAGATCCGCTTGACGGTGACGGTTGATCCCGGGTTAAGCGTGCTTGCCGATCGCGATCAGGCCGCGCGC
>JARRPX010000092.1 GCA_037382465.1 Anaerolineales bacterium
CAGCGCCAGCGATTGGTTTATCGTGGAGTAACCGTTAAGTTCAATGCAAGGGCGACCCGGCGGGTCGCCCTTGCACGTCGTCATCGCGTCACGTAGGGGAGGGTTTGAAACCCGCCCCTACTTGTAACATCCACCAACCGTTGTAGGGGCCGACCCATTGTCGGCCCGCTTTTTATAATCGACAAGACTCGGGCGAACACATAGGTCCGCCCCTACATGATTGGAATCCGTAGGGGCAATCCCCTGTGGTTGCCCGGGTAATCGACGCCTCATCGAGGCGTCTCTACCCACAGGGCGCTGGTTGCGGATGTTCATCCGCAACTGGTATTGGGCAGATATTTATCTGCAAATAAACCACCGCACAGAATGTTTTTTCTATCACCCCTGCATGCCGAAGAAAATCGGGCTCAGATAGGGGATGAGCCAGATCGCCCACACGACCACGCTGAAACGGTGAAACGTGTGGATCATGCGCGTGTCTTTTCGCAGCAGCACGATCGTGGCCCACGTGGCGTGAACCAGCATCAAGACGATGGCCAACGTACCGGAAATGCCGTGCACGTCGAAGGTCATCCCGCCGGCCATGTCGAACATCATCCCCGTGCCCCACGTGTCACACGCGAATCCCATCCAGAAGAAAATCAAATGCCAGGGTTTCAGCTTTCCGGCGATTCGTTCGCTCCACACGCCAATACTGTAAAACAAGAGCGCCAAGTTTATTATGATCGCGGCTGATCCCATAATCCGTGTCCAACCTCCCAATCAAGTACAAAGATTATAAACAAGATACTGGCAAAGAAGCGAAGTATCTGATCTCAGGAACTCACGAAGCAGCGGATGCTTTCTGCGCCAGGATGGCCATCAGACCGGTGGACGCGGTCCAGATCTGCCCATCAAAAGAAGGCTCCAGGGACACCTGCCCGAAGCCACACGTCCGCAGCGTAGACAGATACTGATCGTCTGTATACGCCTGCATCGTTTCCGGATGGCGAGTCACCTCGCTCGTCACGGCATCAATGACATAGTAACGCTTGATGGTGGTCTGGCTGTCTCCATCCCACATACTCTCTTCGAGGTAGAGATACGGTTGATCCGAAAATAGACCGTTTTCTGCGGTGTACCAGAATGCAGGCTGCGCGCCCATGTCCACGACGACTTCGTAGGTATGCGGCTCGAGCAGCAGATATCCATCGGGTTTCAAAGCGCGATGGATCCTGGTCAGGATCTCCCGAGCCACCTCAGGGCGGAATACGTTGAACTCTCCGTAGATCAGCATCACCAGGCCGTAGCCCTCACCGAATTCCGCCTCACGGATGTCCTGCAGATGATAGGCACAATCCAGACCCGATTCCTGCGCCTGCTGTTTTGCGTAGGCAATGGAGGCAGGTGAGAAATCGATACCCACACATTTATGACCCAGTCTCGCCAGCCGGCTGGTGTACAATCCCGGCCCGCAGCCCAGATCGAGGATGCGTGTTGGTTTACCTGCGAGCACATGCTCATGAATCCACTGGACTTGACCATCGATGATCTCGAAAACGCGGCTGGCAGCATCATGCTCCTGAGAGAGATGTTCCTTGAGCATGCGCTGGCTGAATTCCGGGTCATTCCAGGGGATCTTCTCGCCCTCCGCCCACGGCGCGGGCTGAGGCTGCCTGCGTATGATATCGATCAGATTCAAGAAAAATCCTTTCGCAATTAAAACAGGTTTCTGATTAGATTGTAAAGCTTTAACGGATGAGATTCAGCGCATAATCCGCCTGGCCGCAGTGCACGACGAAATGCGTCAGCATGCGCAGTACGTGATAGGCGAGCGACTCGTATTCCCTGCCGCACGGCGTGGTGTACGGCTGCGTGATTCGCTCGACGTCGACCGCCGCAGCCGCCTGTTTGGCGACCTCCACGGCCGCAGTCAAATCCGAGACCACCTTTTCCTTCGATAACCCGGTTTCGCTGAATTCCCGCTCCCGATCGCGCGCGTACCCGTTGGCCAAAAGGCCCGCACCGAAATAGTGGTTGAGATTGCCGGTCAGGTGCCTGGCCAGCGTGCCGATCGAGTTCGGAATGCCGCCTTCCACCGACCAGAGTTGTTCCTCCGTCAGCGGCTCGATCAATTCGATCAATCCCTGGGCGTAGCGCTCGATTTCTCTGGCGGACAGTTCGATGATGCGTGTGTCAGACATACGGAACCCTCACGCTAATAATTTCGGGCGGACCACTTGTCCGCCCCTACACATCACCCGATGCTGGTTGCGGATATTCATCTGCAACCGATGGACGAGGGAAGCATATCCCTCGCCAGCGATAATTATAGGGCGACCCGGTGGGTCGCCCTGGATATAGATCCGTGCGTCTCTACTGCGGACTCTCCAGGAGATCGCCCAGGTGATGCTTCAGGTGTCGCAGGTAGTCGTCGATGACGAATTCCAGCGTGACGGGTTCCGCCCTGCCGATGCTGCACGCCCTGGAGAGCGCCGATTTCGGGATGCGCTCGATGACGTGACTCAACTGGCGGTTGTACGCCGTCCAAAGCGCGACCAGATTCTCCCAGTCCGCCTCGTCGTAGCGCTGCACCCGCACCCACTCTTCCGGATCGTACGGCGGGAAGCTCGCCGCCTTGTCGCTGCACCCCCGCACGAAACGCTGGTGGTTGTTGGCCGCCGAGTCGATCAGATGGCCCAGGATTTCCTTCTTCGACCAGCCATCCGCCTCGGCCCGCCGGGAGACTTCCTCCTCCGGCATGCCGGCCAGACGCTTCCCGGCTGCATCGACGATCGCTCGAAGTTCGTTCGCAATCTCTTTCATGGTTTCACTCCACAGCCCGATCGATCGCTTCGCTGACCGCATCGATGTCCGCCGGCAGCTCCACCGGTGGATTTGCGTAGCGCGACTCCACGCCGTCCAGCGTACCCTCGTGGTAGCCGACTTTGAAATCGGTGAATTTCAAACCGTGCGCCGTGGAGATCACCACCACCCGGTCGGAAGAGGTGATCTGGCCGCGTTCGACCATCTTGAACAATCCTGCCAGCGCCACGCCGGTGTGCGGGCAGCAGTACATGCCGCGCCGGTCGGCGCGGGCGGCGGCGTTGGCCAACTCGTCCTCCGTGGCCTGCTCGACCACGCCGTCGAATTCCTTCAGCACTTTCACGGCGCGCTCGTAGCTGACCGGATCGCCGATCTGGATCGCGCTGGCCAGGGTCTTCCCGGCCACGACCGGCGTGTAGTCCTCGAAGTCGGTCTGGTAGCTCAAATACAGCGGGTTGGCGCGCGCCGCCTGTACGGCGGCCAGACGCGGCAGCCGGTCGATCAGACCCAGCTTCTTCATCATGTCCAGGCCGTTGCCGATGGCGCTCACGTTGCCCAGGTTGCCCACCGGAATGACGATCCAGTCGGGCACCTCCCAATCGAACTGCTGCACGATCTCCATGCCCACCGTCTTCTGGCCTTCCATGCGCAGCGAGTTCATCGAGTTGGCCAGGTAGATCGTCTTGTCCTCGGTCAGCTTGCGCACGATGCGCATGCAGCCGTCGAAATCCGTGTCCAGCGAGAGCACCAGCGCGTCGTTGGCGATGGGCTGCACCAACTGCGCCGTGGAAACCTTGCCCTTGGGCAGCAGGATCACGGCCAGCATGCCGGCCGCGGCGGCGTAGGCCGCCAGTGCGGCGGAGGTGTCGCCGGTGGAGGCGCAGGCCACGGCGCGGATCGGTTTGCCGTCGGCGATCATCTGGTTCACGACCGAGACCAGCACGGTCATGCCCAGGTCCTTGAAGGAGCCGGTGTGGCTGTTGCCGCAGAGTTTGATCCACAGATCGGGCACGCCGATCTCCGCGCCCAGGCGCTCGGCCCAGAAGAGGTTGGTGTGGCCTTCGAACATGGAAATGATGTTCTCGTCGTCGATCTGCGGGCAGACCCACTCCTTCTTGCCCCACACGCCGCTGCCGTAGGGCCACTCGTTCGAGCGGGAGCGCCGGTCGAAGATCTGCTTCCACTCCTCGGCGCTGTGATCCTTCAAGGCCTCCAGATCGTGCTCCACGTTGAGCAGTCCGCCGCAGTCCTCGCAGCGGTAGACCACGTCGTAAATCGAGTAGCGCCGCCCACATCCCCGCACGCAAGCAAACCAACTGTCATACGGCATCGCTCGACCTCCCGTCCCGCATCATGATTCCACACCCAGCATCAGGCGGATGAAATCGTCCCCGCGCATGAAGGGTATGTTTCCAATTGTAGCCTGTTCCTCGTCGTAACAGCTACTCTCGTCCGGCGCATCCCCCGGCCGCAGCACGGCCACGGGCACGGGATCGCGCTCGTGCACGCCGGAGGCGACCGGCGTGGGATGGTCCGGCAGCACGGCGATACCGACCTGCTCCCCGAACGCATCCACGCCTTCCAATATCGGACCCACCAGGCGGCCGTCGAGCATCTCGATGCACTCGACCTTCAACGCCGCGTCTTTGGCGTGCCCCGCCTCGTCCGTGGCCTCCACGTGCACGTAGACCAGGTCGTGATCGCGCAGCGCCTCGATGCAGGCCGCGGCCTTGCCCTCGAAATTGGTGTCCCACAGGCCGGTGGCGCCCTCGACGCGGATCACGTCCATTCCGGCGTAGAGACCCAGCCCGTTGATCAGGTCGACGGCCGAGATGACCGCGCCGTGAACGCCGAAGCGTTCCTGCAGCGTCTGCATCTTCGGTACCCGCCCCGGCGACCAGGGCCAGATGGCGTTGGCGGGGTCCGCTCCCGCGGCGATCCGTTTCTGGTTGACGGGATGATCCCTCAGAATCCTCGCTGCGCTCGCCATCAGCGAACGCAGCCGGGTTTCTGTGGCTTTCCCCTCTTCGGATTTCGCCGCGGGCAGCAGATCCTCCACTCGTTCTCCCACGTGGTCGTGCGGCGGGATGCAGGCCACTTCGGGTGAAGCAGCCGCACCGCGCAGCAGGAGCAGATGGCGGTAACTCACGCCGGTGTGCATGGCGATCGGGATTTCGTTGGGCTCTCCGCCCAGCGCCGCCTGCAGATCGCGCACGATCTCGCCGGCCTGCTCGCTGCCGATGTGCCCGGCGGAGTGATTTTTGATCCGGCCGTCCTCGACGCAGATCAGGTTCATGCGCAGGGCCACGTCGTCGTCCTCGAGCGCCACGCCCATGTTGGCCGCTTCGAGCACGGCGCGCCCGTGAAACGCCTCGGCCGGGTCGTAGCCCAGCACGCTCAAATTGGCCACCGCCGATCCCAGCGGCAGCCCTTCAGGCAAGGTTTCCATGCGGCCCATGCGCCCCTCGCGGGCGATGCGGTCGATGTTGGGTTTACGCGCGGCCTGCAGCGGGGTCTTCCCGCCCAGGCTGTCGACGGGGTAATCGGACATGCCGTCCCCGATGATGATGACGGTTTTCATTGCGTTGGTTTCTCCATGTGCTCGATCACGTGCCCACGGCGTGCGTGCGCGCCCGGTGGATGGGCAGCATGCCCTGCGCCGCCTGTTCCGGTGAAGGCAGCGAAGCTTCGTCGGGTTTGTCCGACAGGCCGAAGAGCAATGCGCCCTGCGCCTGCCACTTCAGGGCGATCTCCCGCAGTTCCTGGGTGAGCACGATCTCGTCCCGCAGCAGCGCTTCCACCGCCACGCCGTCCGGGAGGCTGCCCATGTGGGCCAGCGTGGTGCGGTACTCGTTGTAGCGGAAGGCCTTGAAGGGCGTGGGATCGCCGCGCCGCACGTTGGCGTAGATCTGCGCGTGGATGCCGCGCAGGTCGGCGGGCAGCTCCGCCGCACGCGCTTCCACGCCGTCGATGAACTGCTGGAAGGACATCCACTTCCCTGCCTGCACCTCGGTGATGAGCGCCTCGAGTTCGTACAGGCCCGATCCCAGCATCAGACAGATGTAGGCCAGGTAGTCCTGGTTGTCGGCGGTGAGGCCGTGGAAGGCAGATTGATTGAGCGTGTCGTAGGCCGCTTCGAAGGCCGCCTCGTCGAAGCGCTCGCCCAGCAGGTCGCCGACGGTGAGGCGCACCGCTTCGAGGCGCGCCCGGTTGATCACTTGATCGTTGCGTCCGCGGGCACCGAGGGCGGTCTTGTCCACGTCGACGATGACCGCCGTGCGCTCGTCGATGGCGAGATCCTGATCCACACAGTAAGCGTCGAAGTCGGACAGCATCGACCAGCGGTTGGCCAGATAGAGCGTGCCCGCATCCAGCTTCTGGATTTCCACCCCCGCCGCTTCTTTGTTCTCGGCGCAGATGAAGGCCAGGCCGGGCAAATCGGCGGCGTGGCACAGGTTGCTGAAACAGGTACCGTCGCTGGAGCGCGTGTCGCCCAGGTAGACCAGGCGCTCGAGCGAGACGCCCGGCGCGTCGATGGTCCGCGCGTGCGTCAGCAGCTCGATCATCACCCGCGAATGGATGGGCTCGATCTTGCGCGGGATCATGCCCGGCGTCAGGTCGACGCGCGGCCCCAATTCGTCCAGCGATGGCAGGTTCGGATCGACCGGCACCAGGTTGCGGTAGACGATGTAGTCGCCCAGGAAGTCCGAAACCGAGCAGCGGCCGTAGTTTTTCATGTCAGGTATCCCTCCGCCACGAGCAGCTCGGCGTTGAGGATCGACCCGCTCGCCGCGCCGCGCAGCGTGTTGTGCGAAACGCTCACCAGGCGCAGGTCGAGCAGGTTGCAGGGCCGCACGCGCCCCACCGTGACCACCATGCCACTGCCGTTGTCGCGATCGCGGCGCGGCTGCGGCCGGTCGGGCTCGCGCGTGACCCAGATGGGCCGTTCCGGCGCGCCGGGCAGATTCTGGACCACCTTCGTACCACGGAAATTCTCCAGCGCCTGGATGGCATCGTCGACCGAGGCTGGATTCTCGAAGCCGACGGAGAGGCACACGGTGTGCCCGTCGACCACGGGCACGCGGTTGCTGTGCGCCGTGACCTGCGCATCCAGGGGCACGCGTTTTCCGGCGACGATCTTCCCCAGCATCAGCCGTGATTCCTCCTCGATCTTGTCCTCCTCGCCCCCGATGTGGGGAATCACGTTGTCCGTGATGTCCAGCGAAGCCACACCGGGGTAGCCCGCGCCGGAGATGGCCTGCATCGAGGCGATGAAGACCCGCTTCACCCCGAAGGCCGCGTCCAGCGGCTTGAGCGGGATGACCACGCCCGTGGCGGTGCAGTTGGGGCTGGTGACCAGCAGGCCTTCCCAACCGCGCTCGGCGCGCTGCCGCTTCAGCAGTTCGATGTGGTCGCTGTTGACCTCGGGAATCAGCAGCGGCACGTCCGGCGCGGTGCGGTAGGCCGAGGCGTTGGAGCAGACCACGTAGCCCGCTTCGGCGAAACGGGGTTCGACCTCGTAGGCCACCGAAGCCGGCAGCGCCGAGAAGGCCAGACGGCCTTCGAGATTGGTGTCGATCTCCTGCACTTTCATCTTGCCCACCGCAGGCGGCGGCCCGCCGGGCAGGACCCAGTTCACCGCTTCGGCGTAGGTCTTGCCGGCGCTGCGTTCGGAAGCCGCCAGGGAGACGATCTCGAACAGCGGATGGTCGCAGAGTAACTGCACGAAACGCTGCCCGACCGCGCCGGTGGCAGCCAGAATGGATACGGGAATTTTAGCCATTGACGATGACCTCCTCGTGAATGCTCTGCACGGCCTGCGCCGCGTCGCCGGCGCCGACCAGGAAGGAAAGGCTGCACTCGGACGACCCCTGGGCGATGGCGACCACGTTGATCTGCGCCCTGCCCAGTGCGCCGAAGATCCTGGCGGCGATGCCCGGGGTACTGCGCAGGCCCGCGCCCACGGCGCTGACGATGACCACGTCGTCCATCGACCAGACCTTGTCGACGTCGCGCCGCGCCAGTTCGACCGCCAGCTCGTCCTCGACGGCGGCCATCACCTGCGCCACCGCCTCCATGGGGATGATGAAGCAGATCGACTGCTCCGAGGAGGCCTGCGAGATCATCAGCACGCTGACTCCCTGCCGGGCGACGGCGGCGAAAGTGCGCGCGGCGATGCCGGGAACGCCCAGCATGCCCATGCCCTGCACCGTGATCATGCTCAGGTTCTCGATGGCGGTGACGGCCTTGATGTTGCCGTTGCCGTTTTTCGGATCGGCGACGACCAGCGTGCCGGGAACTTCGGGATTGAAGGTGTTCTTCACCCACAGCGGAATGCCGCGCTCCACGATGGGACGGATCGTCTTGGGATGCAGCACCCTGGCGCCGAAGTAGGCCAGCTCGCTCACCTCGTTGTAGGACAGCTTGGGGATCACCCGCGCGCCGGCCACCAGGCGCGGGTCGGCGCTCATCACCCCATCCACGTCGGTCCAGGTCCACACCTCGTCGGCGTCGAGGCAGTCTCCTAATATCGCGGCGGTGTAATCGCTGCCGCCGCGGCCCAGCGGGGTCGTTGCGCCGTCCTCGGTGGCGGCGATGAAGCCGGTCACCACGGGGATGAGGCCCTTCTTCAGCAGCGGCTCGAGGTGTTTGCGCACCAGCTTGCATGTCACCTCGCGTTTGGGCACGGCGTCCTGGAAGCGGTCGTCCGTGACGATCAGTTGGGTGGCGTCCACGGCTTCGCTCTCGGCCGAACGCTCACGCAGCAGCGCCGCCACGACGCGGGCGTTGGCGAAGCCCTCCAGCATCTCCTCGACCTGCGCCAGCAGCGACTGGCGCACCTCGGCCGATTTGACCAGCGTCTCGATCACGTCGCCGTGGCGTTCGAGCAGCTCGGTGTGAATCTGCTTGTAGCGTTCGGCGTCGCCGCGCTCGGCGCTGCGCGCCGCTTCGATCAGGGCGTTGGTCACGCCCGCCATGGCCGAGACCACCACGACCAGGCGTTGCCATTCATCTTTGTACTGCATGACGATGTCAACTGCAGAAGTGAGCGCCTCGACGCTGCCCACCGACGTGCCGCCGAACTTCATCACCAACGTTCCCATACTGCTGCCTCCTGCGCACCTCGACGAGGTGGAAATCTTCGCTTTGGGGAACCCGCTTTAAAACGAAAACCCCGCGCCATGGGGCGCGGGGATTAACCCACGTGGTTCCACCCAAGTTCACCCGCGGACCTGCGTCCTTCGGGTACCCTCTGCGGCTGTAACGGGCCGTCCCGTGACCCCATACTTTCGCCGTGGATTTCAGGGATCCACTCCCGGGTGGTTTTGGCGTCCGTCCGGTCGAGGGGGCTTTCAGCCGCTGACCCCGCTCTCTCTTGGACCATTCATTGACGCTACTCGTCCCGGTCAACGTTTGTGTATCGTTGGTTGTTGTTAGGCGACATTATGCCACATTTCGAGGGGGGAAGTCAACAGGGCGTATTCACTCATCTAAAATGTTACTGAAGGATAATGGTTCTTCCAAATGAAAATGTTACCGAGGGAACCATGTCCAATGATGATGAAATGACCATAGATGAGCGATACAAATACCTAC
>JARRPX010000093.1 GCA_037382465.1 Anaerolineales bacterium
CGAAAACCGCAGCGCCCAGCTTCGTGATTCCTCTATCGATTCATTCCAGCGTCGCGACGTCGAACCCGTACGTGCTGAGATGATCCAGGATGATCTGGCGGGCCTCTTCTTCGCTCGGTAATTGAGAGGATGGACAGGGACTTGTGTGCCCCGGCACGAGACGCTCGGTGAATTGATTGCGATCCAATTCCAGTGTGTACATCCCCTGGCAGATGACCAGTTGAATGGTTCCGAATTGCTCGAAAGTGGACGATGTGCGATCGGAGTCGATCTCGCACCACCAATCGGGCGGCTCGCATTGTATGGCTATCACGCCGGCGCTGATGATCGGACGCAGCGGAGACAGCCCGGAACCGATAAGGGATTGGCCGGACATCCAGGAGGGCTTCTCCATTCCCAAATAATCCAGGATCGTCGGGGCGATGTCGAGATTCTGGGTGTTTTCTGCAATCCTTCCGGCGAAGTCGCCGTTGGGGAAATGGAAAAGCAGTGGAATGCGGTCATCCGTACGCCAGGCGTTGGCGTGATCCGAGTACACGATCAGGATGGTTTGATCCATCAACCCATCGCTCTCGAGTACGCGCATGATTCTGCCGATATAGGCGTCGTATTCCAGCACAGCGTCATCGAAGAATTCAGGCACCCAATCGTCGTGTTGCGTCATGCCGGCCGAAAACGTATGCCTTTTTGGATAAAACTTGGGTCCATGGGTGTCCATGAGATGCACGTGCACGAAGAGCGGTGTGTCGGTCGAGCGCAGCAGCGTTACCAGTTGGTCGACGCGCTGCAGATCGCTGATCTTAAGCTGCGTGTTCGGATCGACGGCCTGGATGACTTCGCGGTAAGGATCGTGCATCTGGCGGATGAAGAAGACGTGCAGGATTCGATCGCTGATGCGCTCCCATAAAAGCGGTAGAAAATAACCGAGGTCCTCGAGATGATACTGGCGGGCCAAATTGGCGGTTTCGCTTTTTCCCAGCGAGCGACTGTTGACGATGTCGAAGCCCTCCTGCATGTTCACATCGTATGCGTCCAGGTAGTAGGGGAAACCAATTTGGACCGTGGTGTATCCGGCGCGCTGCAGGATTCCCGGCAGATGTTGGACGGCGTCTTCTCCCTGCAGGATGTTGGGGGAGTAGAGCAGGCGGGTGTCGGCGGGGTATTTGCCGGTGAGCATGGAGACCACGGATCCGGTGCTGTGGGCGGCATTTGTGAAGTTGTTTTCCGCCAGGAGGCCGGTTTCTGCCAGCTTGATCAGGTTGGGCGTCGTATCGCTTTCGTATCCATAGAGCGACATGTTGGCCGCGATCGTTCCGTCGCCGCCGAGGAGGATGATGTGCGGCGTTCGTTCCAATCGGGCAGTCTTTCCACCGAGACCGTGCGTGGCTGCGGCGACTCGGGTGGTGCAAACGATGCTGGAAACGACGAGGATTAGGACCGCAGCGCTGCATTGAACGCCCTGCCACGCACTCATTCGGATCGACCCAGCAGGATTCTTTCCAGGGGATTCGGCTTTGCCCTGTGGGTGGATACTGCGGATGACCTGCAGGTACCAAAACGCGAGGATCAGCAATATCAAGACTGCATAGCCGGCTCGCAACCAACTCCGGGAGGTCACGATGCCGAAGTGGAGGACGGTGTTGGTGAAATTGTCGATCAGCAGCAGGGTCAAGACAGCTCCGACGATGGCCGGAATTGCAGCTCCCAGTCGGAGGAACACTTCTCTTCGTTTGAGGAAGCCGGGAATTAAACCGAGCAGACGCAGCAGGATCAGCAAGGGCAGCACGATCAGCGTCGCTGCCAGGCCGACCAGCAACCACAATCCCAGTTTCATGGATAACGAGAAGGCGTCCATGAACGACTGCTGCGTGGCAAAGAACAGCCACTCCATGAAAGCATATGCGAACGCAAACAAGATCGTTCGTGTAAAAAGCAGCCGCCAGGAAAATCGTCGATCCGTTTCACTCATCGTCGATGCCTTTTTTGAAGATCCGGATATCGAGCTGATCATTTTGTGGGATCGATTGTACATCGATTTATCGATCGTATCCGACCCAAGCCGAACAACCCCTCTGCCGGACCTTCGTTACGCAAACCGGGATCGCGGGCGGGAGGATGAGTTGTGGGCAGGAATCGAGTTTTCCGTATGTAGAGAATTACGGAAGTGTATAATTCAGGCCGTTGGGTCAGGAGACGAATACCGGTGCGGACTCGTTTAGTCAACAGCCATTCCCTTTTCACTTTTCTGAAAAACCTGCGCGGTAATCCGCGCGCCTGCATCTACACCGAACCTATGTGGGGGATTCCTTTTAATCTTTACACCCCCTATGTTTCGATTTACATGCTGGCCATCGGGTTGTCGGAGCGTGAGATTGGATTGACGCTCAGCGTCGGCGGCGGTTTCCAGATCGCTTTCGCGTTGTTCAGCGGTGCGATCACGGATAAACTTGGTCGCCGCCGCACGACCTTGATCGCCGACATTCTCTGCTGGTCGATTCCTGCCTTGATCTCGGCGTTGGCGCAGAATGTCTGGTACTTCCTGGCGGCGGTCTCGTTCAACGGCATCTGGCGTATTTCGCAGAATTCCTGGACCTGTCTTCTGGTGGAAGACGCCAAACCGTCTCAACTGGTGGATATTTACACCTGGATCTACATCGCCAACATATGGGTGGGATTTATCACGCCGGTTACGGGTGTGCTGATTGGCATCTTCAAGCTCGTGCCGACCATGCGAGGACTGTACGTTTTTGCGGCTGTCATGTTTACGCTGAAGGCTGTGATCACGTATTGGTTTACCGACGAGACCGCCCAGGGGAAAGTCCGTCTACAGGAAACTCGCCAGCAGAGTATGTTCTACATCCTGCGCGGATACAGGGGTGTTTTCTCCGAGCTGCTGCGTACGCCGTCGACGTTGTACACCGCCGGGATCATGTTCGTGCTGAGCGTTGCCACGCTCATCAACGGAAACTTCTGGGCCATCATCGTAACCGAGAAGCTGCTTATTCCGGCCGAATACATCGCCATTTTCACCTTTATCAAATCCGGCATCATGTTGCTGTTCTTCTTCTTCGTGATGCCGCGTCTCAATAAACTGCATTTCCAATTGCCCATGACAGTAGGTTTTATCGTCTATGTCATTAGCCAGGTAGTGCTGATTTCAGCTCCCGTACACGGATATCTCGCCCTGGTGTTTAGTGTGATCCTCGAGGCTTGCTGTGTCGCGGCGGTAAATCCGCTCGTCGATCAGTTGGCGGTATTGGCCATTCGCGCAGAAGAACGCGCTCGCATCCAGGCGATTTTGCAGGTGGGCATCATCCTCTTCACATCGCCGTTCGGCTGGATCGCGGGTACGCTATCGGAATTGAACAAGAATCTGCCCTTCGTAATCAACCTCGTCCTGTTTGGTGTGGGTGCGGTATTGGCGTACGTCGTCGGGAGGCGGATGAAGCCCACGTCCGAACCGGGAGCCGTTTCACCTGCGGTTTAGCTCGTGATACACTTGAAGTCCGAGATTCGTACTCAGGTCTGCGGGTGAAAAACAACGCGATCTCCACTTCCTGCGGTAATTGAAAGGATATCTCGTATGGACGATCAAGCTGCGAAACGGAGCCGGGAATATTTGGAGTCCGGGTATTGGTGTGCCGAGAGTGTTCTTCTGGCGGTGGCGGAAGCGAAGGGTATCCAATCCGATTTAGTTCCCAGGATCGCCACGGGTTTCTGCAGCGGCATGGCGAGGACGTGCGGGCAGTGCGGCGCCCTCAGCGGCGGGATCATGAGCATCGGCATGGTGTTCGGCAGGACTTCTCCCGGCAGCCCGGTAAACGAAACATATTCACGAGTGAAAGCATTACGCCAGGATTTCGAGGCGAAATTTGGATCGACCGGCTGCACCGAACTCCTTGGGCTGGACTTGGGCACGGAAGAGGGACTGCAGGTGTTTCATGAAAACAACCTGCGTGAAAAGTGCCTGGAATATACGCAAGAGACCGTACGCATGGTCATGAAGCTGCTGGCAGATCCTGGTCCGGGCTAGCATATCGGCAGCCCGGGAACGAAGATAGCGGGGTTCGCTTGTCTACGAATTTCCAGGCAATCGTCTTCAATGTACCGGCAGACCAGGCGCCAACCATGTTGGCGCGGCATCTGCGTAACTACCTCGTCGCGGAGCAAATCATCGAAGCGAAGCCGTCGCATTGTACCCCGGGCACCCGGGGAAGGAGCTACGCGCCCGCGCCCGGGTACACTGCTGCAGTGGATGTTCCCCATCCGCATCTATTTTCCCTGGCCACCAACGGCGTCGAGATTGCGCTGGGGCGTATCGTAGAAATCGACCCCCAGGGCAGTTTCAAAGCGACCTGTCCCAAGTGTGGGAACACATTTGCTCCGGGCGAAGATATGTACGATGCGTTATCGAGTTGGTACGAGGGGGACGATGATGTTCGCGTGATTTGTCCGCAGTGCCTCGCGGAAACCCGCCTGGTCGATTGGCCGATCAGGCCGTCTTGGGGTTTCGGCAACCTGGTTCTCAAATTCTGGAACTGGCCCATACTCCGTCCGCAGTTCATCCAGGAACTTGCCTCGATCGCCGGGCTTCAGCCCACGGTGGTTACGGGAAACTTGTAGGTTTTAGAGATGGCCCTTTTCACACGAAAACTCAGGATAACGATCCTGCTTGCATTGGGGATTGCTGCTTGTACACCACCGCAAACAGCGACGGATACTATGGGGGGAAGATCCGCTGAGTTGTCTGTAACGCTGGTTCTGGTCAACGGTTCACTGATCGACGGTAGTGGAGGCGAACCCATATCTGATGCTGTTGTCGTGATCGACGCCGAACGCATCGTCGCTGTGGGAGCGCGTTCGCAGATTGAGATACCCAAAGATGCGCCAATCATCGACGTTGCTGGGGCGGCCATCCTTCCGGGTTTTATCAATACACATGTACATAGCGCGTACGATGAAGATAAACTCGCAGCCTGGGCGCAAGATGGTGTGACCACAGTGCGGGATTTGGGGAACGATAGCGATCCGCAGATCCTGAATGCGTTCCGCAACAGCGCATCTCAGGACCCTCGCTTTGCGCGCCTTGTCGCCGCCGGGCCGCTCTTAACGACGATAGGCGGATATGGAACCCGTCAAGTAGGCTCGGTGGCGGAAGCCCGAGACGCTGTGTCGGAGCTTTTAAACGCCGGTGTAGACTTGATCAAAGTCGGCATCGAGGACAATCTACAAGGTCGCACGTGGCCAATGCTTTCGGTGGAAGAGATTACGGCGATCGTAGAACGTGCGCATTCCGGAAACGTCCCGGTTTCGGCGCACGTCAGCCGCAGCGATCACGTGGAAATAGCGCTCCAGGCAGGTGTCGATGACGTCGCGCACATGGTCGTGGATGAGATCTCGGACGATCTGGTCGAGCGCATGATTGCTGCGTATATCTACTGGGTGCCGACCCTGGAATTGTGGGCCTGTGTCGACGATCTGCACCCTGTACACTACGGCGATCAAGCCGTACAGAATCTCACTCGTTTCTCCCAGGCCGGTGGACTGATTGCGTTGGGGACGGATTGCACCGGTTACCGTTGTGTATTCGATCTGGGCATGCCAATGACGGAGATCGAGCTCATGCGGCAGGCCGGTATGACGCCAATGGAGATCATCGTCGCCGCCACGAAGAACGCCGCGCACGTATGCAATCTGGATTCAGACTTGGGGACGCTGGAAGCAGGCAAGATCGCCGATATCCTGGTGGTGGATGGGAATCCGCTCGAGGATCTCTCCGTGCTGCAGAACATAAGCATGGTGATACACAACGGGGTTATTATTCGCGAATGATTTCAGAGTATAGAATGGGGGTTATTACTTTGGTCGACTAGGTGTAAGATGGAGAGATTGAAAATCATCATCAGCCTGAAGGGACTTCCAAATGCGACTGCAAAAACTACGATGCCTGGTTGTAACGATCGGTGTTCTCGTTGTCCTGTTGTCTGGGTGCAAATCGACGACGAAAGAATCTCACGCTGCTACAGCGGTTCCGGCTTCCGATACACCGGCTCCGGAAGTCCTCCCGACAGATACTTCTGCGCCCGCTTCCGCTGGAGATAGCAACGCTAAGGCAGACCTGATCTTCCTAAATGGCACGATCCTGACAATGGAAGACGGATTTCCGACGGCCTCTGCGATCGCCATTCAGGGTGAGCGCATCCTCGCGGTTGGAGAGGACGATGCCGTCCTGGCTATGGCAGACGATGACACACAACTGATCGATCTGCAGGGACTAACGCTCCTGCCGGGATTTGCCGACGGCCATTCGCATATTTTCAAGGTTCCGGAGGGGATGACCCTGGATGAGGTCCAGGACCTCGTCCTGAGTTACGGTTTCACGTCGGTGAACGAGATGTCCAGCGTGGGCCATCTCGAGCAGCTGATGCAAGCCGAAGCCGACGATCAACTGCGGCTGCGGATCAACGTTTTTGTCAGCTACAACAATTCCTACCTGGATGAAAATGGAAACATGACCCTCGTGAAATATTGGTATCCCGAGCATGGACCTATCCTCGACTCGGATCGTATGCTGCGCGTCCCGGGAATCAAGATATTCGTAGACGGTGCAGGAACACCGGGGCGCGGCTGTCCGGCCATGCGTGAGCCCTATTCCGAACTTTCAACTTCAGCGGACTGGTTTCGACAAACATGCGGCAGCGAGTACGGTGACCTGTATTGGACGCAGGAGGATCTCAATAAGGTTGTCGCTGATGCACAGGAGGCAGGATATCGGGTTTCGTTTCACGCCATGGGGGATTTGGGGATTGAAACCGCGCTCGATGCCATCGCCTTCGCTTTGGATGGCCAATCAAACTTGTTGATCCGTCATCAAATCCAACACAGCAGTTACTTGATGCCGGATTTGATGGAACGCTATGTAGCAGAAGATATCCTCTCTTCCGTACGCGGCTACTTCAACACCTGCGACCAGGATACGTACGAGAACCATGTGGCCGCCAATCGCTACGATCTGCCCGGTTTGGGTATACACGCATTTTTGGAGACGGACGCTCGCTGGGTCCATGATGTGAATGACCCCACCTGGTCATCCACACTCAATGCGATGGTGCAGCTTTACGGTCTGGTCACCCATCAGCAATTGCGTGCGGACGGGACGGCTTGCACGCCGGATCCCTGGATCGCCGAGCACGTCATCAGTGTCGATCAGGCTTTGAAGATGATGACCTATGAGCCAATCTTTGCAGTTTCCCAGGAAGATGTCCTGGGAACGCTGAGCCCCGGTAAGTATGCGGACCTGGTCATTCTCTCCGCTGATCCCCATCTCGTCGATCCGGATGATCTGAAAGACATCGAAGTCTGGATGACGATGGTGGCCGGACAGGTACAATATTGCAAGCCCGGGCGCGACAATCTCTGTCCCGATCTCGGAAGTTCGGGCTTGCCGGCGAGCGAACCTGAAGGATCTTCGACTGAAAGCCCACTCGAGCCGGTGATCATCAGGCTGTTCAAGGAAGAAGAGCATCTGCCGGCCGGCACGCCGATCGCATTGACCATCGGCTGGGTAAGTGATACCAAAGCGCAGACGGAAGATTTCTTGGCTTCAGTCAGCATGGCGGGCACCCTGGACGGGGAGCCGCTGACAGGCCTGGACGACTATTGGGGGGAAATTGGAATATTCGAAGGCAGTTATGGAGTCGAGAACGAGGATTACATCTCGAATTGGCTGTACCCCTTGGGTGTTCTCGATCCGGGCACGCATGTTGTCGAAATCACAGGAACTGCGGCATGGCCAGTCACGGATGGCGCCGATTTGAATGAAGATGGAATCCTGGATGAATACTCAGGCGAATTCTGGCACTTCACCGTAAAGATAGTCGTTGGAGAGTGAGGAAGGTTTGTGCTTAATCGTGGCAAGGATCGTCCCGGTATTAGATCTACGAAGTAAATACTACCTTCAAGGCGACAAATATGAGTGACAACCACAACAAGATCAATTCGATCGTGCGGCGGGAGCGAGCGGAGGAGTATCTGTTCTTCTCGCTCGTCGCCTTCGCCGGTACGGTGATTTTCACCCGGGCCTTCCTCCACCTGACCGGGTTTCCGCAGCTTGGCAACGACATCCTGCACATCGCCCACGCGCTATGGGGTGGATTGTTTTTGTTCGTCGCTGTGCTGCTTCCGCTGACCATGGCCAATCGCTGGGCGTTGCAAACCAGTGCGATCCTGAGTGGAATCGGTATCGGCCTTTTCATCGACGAGGTCGGGAAATTCATCACCCAGAACAACGATTACTTCTACCCGCCGGCCGCATCGTTGATCTATGGCTTTTTCCTGCTTTGCGTCTTCGTGTTTGTGCTCTTTCGCCGATCGCATCACGCCGACCCGCGGCAAGCCATGTACAACGTGTTGGATGGTTTTCAGGATATTCTGGACGGCGACCTGGATGAGGCGGAAGCGGATCGCATCGAAGGTCAGGCGCGGCCGAGCCTCTTGAAACGGATCGTCCGCTGGACGGATTCGATCGGCCAGCGCTTGGGTCGCCGCGTGCACCGCACGATCGTGGCGTCGGTATTGATTCTGTGGCTGCTGGCCGTGATCGGCTACATCGTGGTGCTGGTGCACAGCGGAACGAACCTGAATCCGCAGGTGCTGCGTTGGCGCGACGCACTGATCGGCATTCAAAGCGCGGTAGGTGTCCTCATGTTGATCGCCGTCATCGCCTGGTTTTCCCGCAATGAAGAAACCGGTCTGCGGTTTGCCATTTTAGGTTTTCTGTTGTCTCTCGTAGCCTTGCAGATGTACTACTTTTACATCAGCCAGTTTTCCGCAACCGTCACCACGCTGGTTCAATTTGGGTTCCTGCAGACGCTGACGACGTACCGGCGTTGGTATTTTTAGGCTCCAAATAGAAAGGCAGATACTTTCTCATGGAAACGGTATTTAGGATTATCTTCTTCACACTTTTTATTGCCTTGTTGGCCATACGCGGCTATTTCGGCTGGAAAGCCCGGCAGGCAGGGCATTGTAGTTGGTTTGCCGACGAGCAGGCCGCGGAGCGGGAGGGTTGGTTGAGCATGATTTTACGCCCGATCATCTTCCTGGGATTGCTGGTGTTGATCGTGGTTTATGCGCTGGACGGCGCAGAGTCGAGTTGGCTGACTGTTTCCCTGCCCAACTGGCTGCGTTGGTTGGGCGTCGGGCTGGGGGTGGTGAGTATCCCCCTGATGGTGTGGGTGCACGATACCCTGCGCGAGTTCTGGTCGACCACGCTGCAAATCCAGGATGAGCACAAATTGGTTACGGAAGGACCGTATCACTGGGTGCGGCATCCGATGTACACAACGCTTTTGATGTTGTTCGTCGGCCTTTCGCTGATCTCTGCCGTCTGGCCGTTTCTCGTCCTTGCGGTCATCATGGTGCCTTTTTTCAACCGCATTGCCGGCAAGGAAGAAACGATGATGATCGAACAATTTTGCGATGCATATCGCAGCTACATGCAGCGAACCGGGCGCTTCTTGCCGCGATTCCGGTAGAATCCGCATTCGCAGAAACAATGAGCTTCCTACGCAAACAATTGGCTGAGTGAATGCAGCTCGGTACGGAAACCATGACGCCTAAACATCAGTTCCTGAATTTTCATTTGGCATTCTTTCCACGGATCGAATAAGTCCAATCGAAAGGTTCTTCCAGCGGGCTCAAGCATGACGGCTATACCTTCGATCTCGGCCCCTCGCTGTTTACCGCACCAGAGATTGTACGAAATTTGTTTTCCTACGCCGGTATGCGCATGGAGGATTACCTGGATCTCATCCTGCTCGATCCCTTCTACCGCATCTACTTCCACGACGGCAGTCACCTGGATTACAGCGGAGACGGCGATCGAATGCGGGAGCAGATGTCGCGCTTCGACCCGCACGATTCGCGCAAATATGAGAAATTCATCGCCCACTCGGGCGCAATCTATCGCTTTATCATCGAGCAGGGTTATGGCTCTCGCCCATTTGATAGTTGGGTGACGATGCTCAAATTCATTCCGCAGGCTCTGAAATTGCAGGCGTTTCTTCCGGCGTATTATCTATCGACCCGCTACCTCTTTCTCGGCGGCAACCCCTTCAATACACCGGCGGTCTATCAGATGATTCCTTATCTTGAAAAAACGGAGAAGGTCTGGTATTCGCGCGGCGGAATGTACAGTCTGGTCGAAGCGCTGGCGGCTGTGTTCCAGAGTCTGGGAGGGAAAATAAGTACCGGGAGTGAAGTCCTGCGCATCCTCGTCAAAGCGCGCCGTGCTTGTGGTGTAGAAACTAGTCGGAAGACCATAAACGCAGACGCAGTGGTTTCCAACGTCGATCTCCAGCACACCTATGGACGCTTGCTGGCGCCCGAGGACCGCCGCAAGTGGAGTGACCGGCGTCTTCGCCGCGTGCGTTATGGCATGAGCGCCTTTTTAATCTATCTGGGTGTCAAGAAGAGATTTCCCCAATTGCTGCACCATACCCTCATTCTCTCCAAACGCTACAGGAGCCTGGTGAGGGATATTTTCGATCGTCGTGTCCTTCCCGATGATTTTTCGATGTACCTGCATGTCCCTTCACGAACCGAAACGGCCATGGCGCCCCCGGGATGCGATTCGATGTATGTGCTCGTTCCGGTGACCAACCTCTCCGGAAAGGTGGATTGGCAGGTGGAAGCTGAGCCCTATGCCCAACGCGTGCTGAAATTTCTGGAGCACGATTTTGGCCTGGCGGGATTGCAGGAAGCCATCGAAGTGAAGAAGGTCTTCACGCCGCTGGACTTTGCCCGGCAGCGTCGTAGTCCAGACTTCCATATTTCGACCGCAAAATCGCAGCGAGGATTTGGAAGGGTTGTATCTGGTGGGCGCCAGTACCCATCCTGGTGCCGGTGTGCCGGGTGTACTGCTTACCGCCGAAGCGACAGAGTCGGTGATCCTGCAGGATTTACCGCCTTCCGTTTGAGCATGCAATGGAATCCGTAGGACGAATCGAAGCCGTCAACAGGATTAAAGGTGATCGTTAGAATCCGCATTCTTATCCTCTACGCTGTGCTCGTTATTGGCGGCGTTATCCACATTCTTGGGCGTTACGCCACGACGATGCTGCAGATAGCCGGTTGGATGCTGATTGCGTTGGCCATCTGGCTGGCCGTGGAATTCATCTGGTGGTTGAAATCGAAGCCGGAAAGCCGCACAGGGCATCGAGACGAGCAACCACATTTTTTGGTGTGGAGTCTTACTGTGGTTGTGTTAACCTGGTCTTTGGAGTGGTTGGGGGTTCACACAGGAGTCATCTTCGGGGATTATCAGTATCATCCCGTGCTGCGTCCCCAATTCGCGGGCGTGCCGCTTGCCATTGGGTTTTCCTGGCTGACCCTGCTGCTTTCGGCTGCGGCGTTGGAACGGCGCCTGCCATTTCGACCGCACGCTGATGCTGCCTTCATTCGCTCGCTGCGTATCGCCGTTTTGCTGCTCGTTTTCGATCTCGTGATGGAACCGGGCGCAGTGAATCTGGGATACTGGCGCTGGCAGGGCGGTGTCGTGCCCTGGAAAAACTATCTAACCTGGTTCGGGATTGGATGGGCGCTGGCTTTTGTCACGCTGCGGTTGGATTTGTGGCGAAGATCGTTCCCAAAAATCGCGCCCCATTTCTATCTGGCGCAAATGGTTTACTTCAGTTTGGTGATTCTAGCAGCGTAGGCAATAGATACTCAAAGGTCGAAAAGAAACCAAAATGCCCTCCCGAAAATCCGGAGGGCATTAATTCTCACGCCGATCGAACCGTCAGGCGAGCACCGGCTCGCGCCCCAGGATTCGGTCGATCTCCTTCATCTGATCCGGGGTCAACGGACCGAACTGCATCGCGCCCGCGTTTTCCTGCACCTGATCGACGGTCTTGAATCCGGGGATGGGCACCGTGCGCTCGCTGGCACCCCAGATCCAGGCCAGCGCGCCCTGCGCCAGAGTCCTGCCGCCGCTGGTCAGGATTTCGTGTATCGCCGCCAGGCGTTTCAACCATTCCGGATTGGGCTTGCCGTCTTTGATTCCTTCGAACCATTCGACCTCGTGGCGAACGTCGTCCTTGCTGAAGGTCGTCTTGGGGGTGAACTTGCCGGTCAGGATGCCCATGCCCAGCGGACCGCGGTTCAGGCTGGCGAGGTTCAAATCGTCACAAGCACGCAGCAGTTCCAGGTTGCCGTCGAAGACGTTCAACTGCTGCTGAACGACGCTGCAGTTGGGTCCTTTGGCGAAGCGCTGTACGGCGTCGAGGCGGTCGGTGCTCCAGCCATAGGTGCGGATTTTCCCCTCGCGCACCAAAGTCTCCAATCCATCTCGTACGGCGTCGGATAATTCCAGATCGTAGCCCCAGACGTGCAGTTGGTAGACGTCGATCACGTCGGTATCGAGCCGCCTCAAGCTGGCTTCGCAGTCCGCCCGCAGGTGGCTGGCGATGTCGCCGTGTTCCTCGTCCCCATCGTAGGGTTGGACGGTTTTGTTTTCTTCATCGACGACGTAGCCGAATTTCGTAGCGATGACGGCTCGGTCGCGCTTTCCCTGCAGCGCCTCCCCCAGGATGTGCTCGCTGTGTCCGGCTCCGTAATTGGCAGCAGTATCGAACAGCGTGGCGCCGGCGTCCAGGGCGGCGTGGATGGCGCGGATCGATTCTTCGTCGTCGATCTGACCCCAGCCGGCAGTGTTGCCGATGAATTTCCAGGGCCCGCCGATCGCCCAGCAGCCCATGCCGACGGCGGAGACCTCGATTCCCGATTTTCCTAAGGTGCGTTTCATGCTTCCTCCTCGATCATGTTGGAATACCAATCGATCTTGTGGTGAATGACTTCCAGGTCGTTCTGCAGCGCTTGAATCTCCCGCAGCACGCATTCGCGGTGCTTCTTCAGCATGGCCACCCGCGCCTGGATGGTGTGCTCTCCGGCCTGGGTCAGGGTGGTGAATTCGAGCATCTGCGCCACCGGCATACCGGTGCTGCGCAGGCATTTGAGGAAGTCGATCCAACCCAGGTTCGCATCGTTGTAGCGGCGGTGCCCGTTGGTGGCGCGCTCCACCGGTGGGATCAAGCCGATCTTCTCGTAATAGCGCAGGGTGTGTTCGCTCAATCCGGTGTGGGTGGCTGTCTGTTGAATGGTCAGATTGGTATCCATAGTGACCTAATCATACAACTTGGAGGGTACTCTAAGTCAAGGGCGATTCAACCAAAATTATCATCTAGAAATAATCGCAGCGGTTGTGTTGGAAATACTGTTTCGACCACAAATGAAATGTTGATTCACTATGTTTTATCGCGTCCAACCTTTCTCTTCACACCATTTCCCACGTATAATCAAGAACCGTAGCATAGTAGGGAATCAGGATGGCTAAAATGGATAAAGGGAGATCTCCAACCACGACTCTACTCCGCCGCATCGCACGCATTTTTAGCGCGGCGCTGATAGCCTTCACGCTCGTGATGGTCGTCGGCCATCTGGTTACGCCCGATCCGTATGAAGTGGGCTACGATCCCATCGAGAACATCCTGCCGCTGACCATGTGCCTGAGCGTGTTTGCATTGGCCATCGCCTGGCGCTGGGAAGGGGTTGGGGGCGCGCTGAGTCTGGCACTTTTCGTTCTCGTCATCATCCTGGATCGGATCATCCGCGGCAGCCTTCTCCCACTCAACGCGCTGTTGGTTTTTCTTCCCCTGCCGGTCACCGCGCTGCTTTTCAGATCGGAAGAATACATGGTGATCGGCAGCGGTTTTGCGTTCGCCGCCGCCCTTCAACCCGGTCCCTTGCAGGCCTATCTGCTCTCCAGCGTCGTGCGGCGTGGTTGGCGCACGACGCTTCCCGCCTCGTTTGCGCCGCTGATCAGCGACGGGCCGATCGTCGTAATTGTGCTGCTTCTTCTTTCTCGAGTCCCCGAATCGTTTCAAATCGTCATGCGCGCTGCGGGCGGGCTGCTTCTGATCTATCTCGCCTGGGCGAGTTATCGGCAGTCCGGCATCTCGCAGGAAGCGGAGCAAAGCGTATCGGCGCCGAGAACGCTGTTCCAGGCGGTGCTGGTCAATCTGCTCAACCCCAACCCGTACCTTGGCTGGAGCCTGGTATTGGGCCCCGCAGTCATGGATGCCTGGCGGCACGAACGGGCGTACGCCATAACCCTGATCGCAGCCTTTTATGGCACCATGGTCGTCGCGCTTGCAGGGACGATTTTCCTCTTCGGGAGGGCGAACGTTCTCGGACCTCGCGTACGCCGCAGTCTGATATTGCTCTCCACCGGCATACTCGCCGCCTTGGGCGTCTATCAACTCGTGCTTAGTCTATTGGACATCGTGGCCGCAGCCTGATTTCCCCATCGCTTGAATCCTGTCCCGGAAGTGTACGAAAATGCTGGCGTTCAGCGAGCGCTCCTGGTCTGATGACGAACTTGTGGCCAGAAGCGCAGCTTTTATCGATTCTCATCTCGCCACGATGAAAAGCCAATCGTGCATCTTCTAGCGATAGATCGTCACGTGTTGGAAGATGGAGAGACGATCTTGCTTTGGCAAGGGCCAGATAGCCCGGTATACATACTTTTAGACGGGTACGGTCCGGCGCTTGCTGATCGTTAGCAGCTAAATATGGAGGGGATCATGGAACGCAAACGAAGATTCTGGACGTTCTTTACAGTCGTGCTCATCCTGATTCTGACAGGATGCGCTAGTGCAGCGACTCAAGGATACGATACATACGGTTCGTTCGCAGACTCCGCCTCCTGGTGGGCGGAGTACGCAGAGCCCGAGGAAGCAGTGGCGCCGTTGGCTCCGGAAGCGCCGCCCTTGGAGGAAGTCCCGGAGTCCGAGGCCGCTTCGGGCGGCGCTTCCGACATGGCGCTGCTCGATTTCGGGCAGCGCTCCAGCCGCATGATCATCAAAAAC
>JARRPX010000094.1 GCA_037382465.1 Anaerolineales bacterium
GTCCTCGCGAGCGAGCGGCGCGCCGTAGAAGGCCATGAAGCCGTCGCCCAGGTATTTGTCGAAGGTGCCGCGGTGCTTGAAGACCATCTTGCTCAGATTCTGGAAGATGCGGTTCAACGTGTGGATCACGTGTTCGGCGGGATGCAGTTCGGTGAAACGCGTGAAGCCGCGGATGTCGGCGAAGAGCACCGTTACACGCCGGATTTCACCGCCCAACTGCAGATAACGTTCCGGATCATCGAGGATGATGTCGGTGACGTCCTCGGCCAGGAAGCGGTCCAGCACCTGCCGCAGCAGGCGGTTGCGCGCTTCCAGCTCGTCGTGTAGCTGCTTGATGCGCAGCAGCGAACGCACGCGCGTCAGCAGCACCAGCGAGCTGTAGGGCTTGCTGACGAACTCGTCGGCGCCGACTTCGATGGCGCGCATTTTCTCGTCTTCCGAGTCGAGCGCGGTGACGATCACCACCGGGATGAAGCGCATCGCCTCGACGCTCTTCAAGGCCGCGCACAGGGCCAGGCCGTCCATGCGCGGCATCTGCACGTCGAGGATGGCCAGGTCCGGCGGGTCCTCCAGCGCCAGATCCAGCGCCGTATCCCCGTCGGCCGCTTTGATCACCTCGCATCCCGCTTCCTTTAAAAACGCCTCCAGCAGGTCGCGGTTGAGCCAGTCGTCGTCGGCGACCAGTATGCGGGGTGCGCGGTTGAAGATTTCGTACAGGTTCATCGTCTTCCACTCAGGGCCGGATCGGAAGGCCTGCGAAATTCGTGCTACTCGACCTTGCCGGTCGTGATGGCCATTTTGAGTTCGCCGAGCGCTTTGGTGATCTCGATGTCTCTCGGGCAGGCATCGGTGCAGTTGAAGATGTCGTGGCAGCGCCAGATGCCCGTGCGGTCGTTCAATATCTGCAGGCGCTCCGCCGCGGCGCGGTCGCGGCTGTCGTAGATGAAGCGGTGCGCCTGTACCATCGCCGCCGGGCCGACGTATTCTTCGCTGGCCCAGAACGAGGGACAGGCCGTGGTGCAGGCGGCGCAGAGAATGCATTTGGTGGTTTCGTCGAAGCGGGCGCGCTGCTCCTGGCTCTGCAGGCGCTCGCCTTCAGGCGGCGGTTCGTCGTTGACGAAGTAGGGCATCACGCTGCGGTACTGCTCGAAAAAAGGCTCCATGTCGACGATCAGGTCTTTGATCACCGCCATGCCCAGCAGCGGTTCGACCGTGATCTTCTTTCCCACGTCCTGCACCAGCACCTTGCAGGCCAGGCGGTTGACGCCGTTGATGCGCATGGCGTCCGAGCCGCAAACCCCGTGGGCGCACGAACGCCGGTAGGCCAGCGTGCCGTCCTGGTACCACTTCACCTGGTTGAGCAAATCCAGGATGCGGTCGGTGGCTTCCGCCTCGAGCGTGTACTTCTCGTAGTGCGGCTTCTTGTCGGTTTCCGGGTTGTAACGAAAGATGCGCAGCGTAACCTGCATGATCACTCTCCAGCAATCTGCCCAGACGACTCAATACACGCGCTTCATGGGCTTGAAGTGCGTGACCTTCACCGGCTTGTAGCGCAGCGAGATGCCTTCCGGCCCCAGGAAGGCGAGGCTGTGCTTCATCCAATTATCGTCATCCCGCTCGGGGTAATCCTCGCGGGCGTGCGCGCCGCGGCTTTCCTTGCGGGCCAACGCCGAGGCCGCCGTCGCTTCGGCGATGTCGAGCAGGCAGCCCAGCTCCCAGGCCTCCATGGCGTCCGTGTTGAAAACCTTCCCCGAATCCTCGACGCGAATCAGCGAGAAGCGCTGCTTCAATTCTCTCACCTTCTCCAGCGCCTGCTGCATGCCTTCTTCCGTGCGGAAGACCCCCACGTCCTGGAACATCACTTCCTGCATCTCGCGCCGCAGGGTGGCCGGGTGCTCCAACCCCTCGCCGGAATGCAGCTTCTCCAGCCGCCGCCGGACGGCGGCCTCGGGGTTCTTGCTCAGCGGGACGTAATCGGACCCCGCGGCGTATGCCGCCGCCTGCTTCCCGCTTTCCTTGCCGAAGACGATGATGTCCAGCAGCGAGTTTGTCCCCAGGCGGTTGGCCCCGTGCACGGAAACGCAGGCGCACTCCCCGGCGGCGTACAGGCCAGGCATGACCGTGTTCTTCTCGTCGATCAACACGTGCCCGTGCATGTCGGTTGGGATGCCGCCCATGGCGTAGTGCGCCGTGGGCTGCACCGGCATGGGCTGCGTCAATGGGTCGACGTGCATGTAGGTGCGGCAGAAGTCGATGATGTCGGGCAGCTTTTCCAGTACGTCGTCGGCGCTGAGCTGGTAGGGCGAACCGTCGGGGTTCGTACGGCCGTCGCGCTGGGCGTACTTGTTCACCGTCTCAGGGCGCACGTCGAGGTACAGGTAGCGCTTGCCGCCGATGCCGCGCCCGGCGCGCATTTCCAGATACATCGCCCGGCTGACCACGTCGCGCGAAGCCAGGTCCTTGACCGTGGGCGCGTAGCGTTCCATGAAGCGTTCGCCCTCGTCGTTGATCAGCACGCCGCCCTCGCCCCGCACGCCCTCGGTGATGAGGATGCCCATGCGGTAGATTCCGGTGGGATGGAACTGGAAGAACTCCATGTCCTCGGCGGGAATGCCGTGACGCATGGCGATGGCGCAGCCGTCCGCGGTGAAAGAATGCGCGTTGGAGGTGATCTCCCACACGCGCCCCCAGCCGCCCGTGGCGAAGATGACCGCCTTGGCGTGGAAGACGTGCAGCTCGCCCGTGAGCAGTTCCACCGCCACGACGCCGCAGGCCCGGCCGTCCTGCACGATCAGATCCAGCACCTGGAACTCGTCGAAGAAGGTGACCTTCTCCTTAATACACTGCTGGTAGAGCGTCTGCAGGATCATGTGCCCGGTGCGGTCGGCGGCGTAGCAGGCGCGTCGCACGGGTTTCTTGGTTTCGTTGTTGGTGTGCCCGCCGAAGGGACGTTGGGCGATCTTTCCTTGCGGGGTGCGGTTGAAGGGCAGGCCCATGTGCTCCAGATCGTAGACCGTGTGCACCGCCTGCTTGCACATGAATTCGATGGCGTCCTGGTCGCCCAGGTAATCGCTGCCCTTGACCGTGTCGAAGGTGTGCCACGCCGGGCGGTCCTCTTCTTCGCTGCCCAGCGCCGCGCCTACACCACCCTGTGCGGCGCCGGTGTGCGAACGGATGGGATAGAGCTTGCTCAACACGGCGGTCCTGGCTCCCTTGGAAGCCTCCAGGGCTGCCCTCAATCCCGCCCCGCCTGCGCCGACGATCACGACTTCGTATTGATGCTCCATCTACGCCTCTCTCCGTTCGGGAATCAGCCGGCTCACGAAGCCAGGATGACGAACACGGCGACCACCAGTCCGCCCAGCCAGAGCACGACCAACGCCGTGCGGACGAGCTTGACCAGCAGCGGCCGGGTGATGTAATCCTCGAGCACCATGCGCAGTCCGTTGAACGCATGGCCGGCCGCCAGGAAGATCATCGCCATGCTGTAGATTTGCCAGAAGGTGTTCGACCAACCCTGTTCGACGTCGGGGATGTTGCTGTTGATCACGTGATTCGGGTTGGGGAAGAAGATCCAGCGGAACATGGCCGGCATGTCCAGCTCCGTCCGGCCGCCGAGCACGAAGGCGGCGCCCAAGCTGACGGCGCCGAACAGAAGCAGAGCCAGTCCGGAAAGCCGGGTGAAGAGCCACATTCCGTATTCGAAGAGGCCTTTGGGTCGGACGGATGGTGATCGCATGCTGCTCTCCTCCGATGTTTGCAGGCGTATGGCTCAGGCGCCCGTCAGGGTATTCTGGATCATGATGAACGAGGGCAGGCCGTACGTGGGAATGAAGATCAGCCACTGCAGCCAGATCAATTCACGCTCGAAGCGGATCAAACCCGGAAAGAGATCCATCACGGCCAGGCGGGCCCCGTTGGTGGCGTGGAACAGCACCGAGAAGTAGACGAACAATTGGAAGGCCCAGGACTGGTAGATCGCATTGACGGCAAAGGCGGTATTGTCGGCGTAGCGCTGGCCGAGGAACCCCATCACGACGTGGATGCCCACGAAAAGCAGGATGCCCAGGCCGGTGATACGGTGCAGGAGCCAATTCGCCATGCCGAGTCTGCCCTTGTAGCGCAATCCCGACCGAACGCTCACCCTTCGATTCAAAGTCATGCCGCCTCCGGATACGCTGCGAATGCTCGTTCCCTGTTTCAACCCGTGTCCTATTATACAAGCATCGGCGGCGGCGCATAAAGGGATGCTCGTCCGGGTTTTGCGGAGAATCTTTCCTCCGCCGCCCGCCGCGATCCGGCCGCACGAGTCCCCCTTTTGTCTCCAATTCAGGCAGTGTACAATGTGGAATGTAACCCTGGGCAACGGTTGACGCCGGGCGACGGCAAGCATCATCCTGGAGGACATCTATGCGTGAAGCGGGTCACGAACACGGCATCAGCCGCCGTAGTTTTGTGACGGGCGTGGTGAGCATATTGGGCGGCATCATCGCCGCCATCGTCGGCCTGCCCGCCATCGGTTACCTCATCTCCCCCGCCCTGAAACGCGAAAGCGCGGACGAGTGGGTCCCCCTGGGACTGGTCGAAGATCTGCCGGAAGGAGAGCCCACGTTGTTCTCCTTCACGCGCACCAAACAGGTCGGCTGGGAACGCACGGCCAACAGCTACGGCGTCTACGTCATGCGCATGGCGAACGGCGAGCTGGACGTGTTTTCCAACGTGTGCACGCATCTGAGCTGCCGTGTGTCCTGGAAGGACGACGTCCAGGAATACGTCTGCCCCTGCCACGACGGCCGTTTCGCCAAAGACGGAGCCGTCGTATCCGGGCCGCCGCCGCGCCCGCTCGATCGCTACGAATACCGCATGGAAGAAGACGGCCGGCTGTCGATCCATCTGCAGGAGGGATGACGTGATCGCACGAGTTCTCAACTGGCTGGACGCCCGGCTGGGCCTGCGCACGATCTACGGTACGGTCCTGGATCGCAAGGTTCCCAAGGTCAACTGGTCCTTCACGCTGGGCAGCGCCACCTTGTTCCTCGTGGTCATGCAGGCCGTCACCGGCATCTTCCTCACCGCCTACTACGTGCCCCATCCCGACCAGGCCTACGACAGCATCAACTACATCATGAACGAGGTCGCCTTCGGCTGGCTGATCCGCGGCATCCACCACTGGGGCGCCACGTTGATGATCATCACCATCGTGCTGCACATGCTGCGCACGTTCTTCTACGCCGCCTACAAATACCCGCGCGAGCTGACCTGGGTCACGGGCGTGCTGCTGCTTCTGGTCACCCTGGGCATGGGTTTCACGGGCTACCTGCTGCCCTGGAACCAGCGCTCGTATTGGGCGACGACGGTGGGCACCTCCATCACGGAAACCGTCCCCTTCGTGGGAAATTTCATCAACCAGGCGCTGCGCGGCGGCGAAGATCTGAGCACCCTGACGCTGGCGCGCTTCTTCAGCGCCCACATCTGGATGCTGCCCGCGGCCTTGATCGGCCTCGTCGGGATTCACCTCTATCTCGTGATCCGCCTGGGAATCAGCCATCTACCGGAGAAAGACGAATAGGAGCGCCTGCGTGAACGAGCAAGAAAAACGAGATTACAAAGCGCGCTACGACGCCGCCAAACAGCACGGCGTGAAGTTCTTCCCCGACATCATCTACAAGGACATGATCGTGTCCTTCGGCCTCTTCCTGCTGCTCGTCGGCCTGGCCACGTTCGTCGGCGTCAAAGCCGAACCCCCGGCCGATCCGAGCGATTCGACCTACGTCCCGCGCCCGGAATGGTATTTCCTGTTCCTCTTCGAACTGCTGAAGTTTTTTCCCGGCAAGATCGAGTGGGTGGGCACGGCCGTCGTGCCGCTCGTCGCCGTTCTGGCGCTGCTGCTGCTGCCCTTCTACGACCGCAGCCGCTTCCGCCACTGGCGCAGCCGCATACTCGAAATTCTCATCATGGGCTTCATCGTCGCCGGCGTCCTGGCGCTGACCGTGGCGGCCGCGATAACGACCCCCGCGCAGGAGGAGTTCAGCGTGGCCGGATCGATCGGCCAGCAGTACGCCGCCGGGGAGGAGCTCTACGGCGTCCAATGTGTCGAATGCCACGGCCCGGAAGGCCAGGGCGGTGAGATCACCACCGTCGAGGGGCTGGAGGGCGTCGTCGTGCCGCCCTTGAATGCACCCGACTTCATCTACACCCGCACCGATAAGACCATTTATCAGATCATCAATTACGGCCAGCAGGACCTGGGTATGCCGCCCTTCGGACTGGCTTACGGCGGCGAACTGCAAAAGGCCCAGATCGACGCCATCGTGACCTTCATCCGCTACGCCTGGGACGATCGCGTCGAGTTGCCCAAGGAAGCCGCCGTCGCCGGCGTGCCGCCGCTTGGGCCGGATGAGATCCCCACCTTCACGGTGCACGTCGAGCCCGTCATCCGCCGCGCCTGTCTCTCCTGCCACCGGCCGGGGAAGAAGAACGGCAACTATTGGATGCGCACCTACGACGAGGTGCTGACCACGGGCGACTACGCGCCCAACTTCGTCGCCGGCGACCTCGACAGCAACGCCATCCTGATGATCAATGGCGTGGAGACCGACGCCGGCGGACAAATGCCGCCCACCGGTGCGCTCAAACCGGAATGGCTGGATATCTTCGAGCGCTGGGTGCTGGCCGGCATGCCCGAGACGCCGGAGGACTTACCCACGGCCGTGCCGGGCAGTGAAACTACACAGCCGGCGGAATCCGCGCCTTAATCTACCGCGCTTTCATCCCATTCGGAATTTTTATTTATGGTGAGGGAACCGTTCCGCTCACGCTCTTCTGCACGCAATCCCCGCCCAATCCGTCTTCTGTGCACAGCCGCACGGTGACCGATACGTTGTCTCCGGTGGGGTTGGCGCTGAATCCGAAGGCGGACAGGTAACTGCCGGCTCCGGGTGGGAGAGTGTCCGGCGGGCTGGCCAGGATGCAGGCTTTGATGTCCGGAAACCAGTTCGCATCCGTCGTCGTCGTTTCGCCAAGGTCCGAATCGGTCAGGCTGACCCGGCTGGATTTGAAAGCCACCGATCCGGTGTTTTCCACCCGCAGGAACACGCCCCAGGTCATGCAGCTCCCGGCCGTGTCGAGGGAGAGGGAAAAATCGACCGGGATGGGAGTCTCGGTGGGTGTCGGCGGCGGGGTGAGGATGGGTATTCCGCTTTGATCGCCGGTCAGCGCGGCATACATGCCCCAGATCCAGCAGTGCGGCGGCGGGGGATCGGGATTCTCGATGTACCAGTAGGATTCGTCGGCCAGCTTCCCCGTGACGCGCGCCTGCTCCCCAACCAGCAAGGCGCCCTCATATTCGTACACGTTTCCCGGTCCGAAGCGGCAGTTGGTGTCCACGCTCACGCTCACCATCGGCGCTCCGAGCGTAGGCGTGAGAGTCACTGTTGGGCTGGCCGTGACCGCCGCTTCCGGCGCCTCGTTTTCGGATTCGGATTCCGATGCGCTCTCCCCCAGTACGGCGGTATCCGGATGCATCGTCAGCTCCACTTCGGTGGCCAGCGCCTGCATGGTCTGCGTTGCGGCAGGTCCCGCCTGCGAGGTGGCGTTATCCGGCAGTTCGCAGGCCAACCCGGCCGACGCCAACGCCAATAACGTCAAGAGGTGACGAAAACCAGATTTACGCATGGCAACCTCCAGCGTGAACCGCCTGTCGTGAAAGCCTAGGGTTCGTAGCGGAAGTTCACGTTCATCACGTCTTCTCCCGGCCCCACGGTAACCGTGTGCCGGTCGGGATAGAGCGTCTGCTGCAGGAAATCCCGCTCCACGCAGTAATCCCCGGGCGTGAGGCCGTCGAAGCGGTACTCGCCATGTGGGTGGTCTGATTCCGTCGTGGCGATGTCCGCCCCGCCCGGGCAGGCTCCGGGTTTCAGATGGATGATCGCCCCGTTCACGTAATCGTCCACTTCGGAAGCGTCCCGCACGCCGTTGTGATTGCCGTCGATGAAAGTGTATCCGCTGATCGAACCCAATTCGGGCGTGGGTGTGGGCGGCGGTGTGAGGATCGGGATGCCGCTCTTATCGCCGGTCACCGAGGCGTACATGCCCCAGATCCAGCAGTAGGGCGGCGGCGCATCGGGGTTCTCGATGTACCAAAAAGACTCGTCGGCCAGTTTGCCCACAACAGGCGCCTCCTCGCCGACCAGCAGCGCGCCCAGGTAGTCGTACACCTCTCCCGGTCCGAAGCGGCAGTTGGTGTCCACGCTCACGCTCACCAGCGGCGCTCCGAGCGTGGGCGTGGCGCTTGGCTCGGGCGTCTCACTGGGTGCGGCGGAACCCGGCCCGGGTTCACCCGGG
>JARRPX010000095.1 GCA_037382465.1 Anaerolineales bacterium
GTCGTGGATCCATCCGCCAGATCAGATTCGAGGATCTCGAACAATCCCAAAGACCAATCCTCCGGGGGGCGATACCTCAGCAAACGACTTGCATCGGGAGTCAGGCAGGCGAAGGACGGATGAATCATTCCCGAGATGTCGACCTTCGTCGGCCGCAATTGTCCGTCCATGAGGATTTCCACGAGACCGACATCACTCCCGCCAAAAAAGTAGACCCGTCCTTGCCCGGCTTTAATCAAGTCTCCGCCGATGCTCCACATTTCATCATACGTTACGATCGGCCGGCCGTTTTCCATGTCGATCATCGTCAACCCGTGCTCCTGCGTCTCGAACAGCCAAACCCCAGAAAACGGAACGTCGGCGATTACAGGGGCCGGCACCGTTGGCGTTGGGGACGGCTCGATGAAAATCTCCTGGGGAGTGTCTGTCGCTTGTACAGGCGTTTCACCCGGTTCCGGAGTTGCGGATGGTGTTGCGGGTGTACAGCATGCAAGCAGGATTACGGCGGCGACCAACGAGAAGTAACGAGAAGTAAGAACTCGAGAGGGTTCCATCATCCCACTCCCTTTCTTGAGGCGCCGCGAGGCAGCGCAGCCGAGTACGGCCCATCATCGGACAGATCAAGCAGGCGTTCCAACAACGATAATACACTAGAAAATTCGCCAAACGAGGGTCAATGCGAGCAGGAAGAGAAGCGCCAGTAGAACAAACAACAGAATTCTTTCGTATTTCATTCGTACTGTCCTGCAGTCCTGATTAAGATTCTACCGGAGTAGAATTACCGGCAGATCAGACATCTTGACGGGTATTTAAGTCATTCGCACTGATCTCGCTGCGTAGGATCTGCGGAGATATGCGCAGGATTTATTCTTGCAGGAACATTAACGAACGTGCGTGCGGAGGCTATAATAGAATCGAACTGACCGAGCGGGGTTTCGAACGACGATGCAAACGCAAGCCAGTATTGAAGAGAGCCTACGAAGCGGTGACCGTCCACTCCATCTGGAGGAGATACGCGCCGCCCGTGACCTGCACGCGTGGATACATCCCATTCACCTCTTTGCAGACATCGAGACCGAAGATCCAATCCTCCGTTCGCTGACCGCATCGCTGCTCGATAGTTTCAGCAGGCAAGGTCACCATGTTCAGGACGACCCAGATGCAAAGACGGAGTTGATGCTGACGACGGCGGAATTTTACGTTCCGCTCGATTGGAGAAAGGCTCTGCTTTTCAATCAGCGCCGGCGATTCAAAATTGAACACAAACCACCCATTTTGTGTCTCATGCACGCCACGCCGGGCGAACTTGAAACGCTTCTACGCCGGCTTCAAGCCGCTCTGGACAAGCAGCCGCCCGATCCTGCCGATTTCCAATTTCCCGGCATGGCATCCAGCGCTTACAAAGTCCTGATCGAACAAGGCCAGCGCGGCGGACCCATCCTCGCGCTCGAGCGTGTGCTCCAATCGCAAGCCAAGTGCATCCGCATCCTGTTGGTCGTCGGGCAGGACAAGCCGGAATACGCCTACCTGTTCAACCTGGTGGGTGCGCACCCGCATATTCCCTTCGACTCTCCCGACAGCTTTTGTGACGACGTTGTGAAGCGCCTGGTTGCCGAAGCCTGTTCGCATGAAGTGACCAACCACCAGGTCGTCGGAGACGTCATTCACAGCAAGCAATTCAACGCTTCGAAGGTGCCGGCTGCAATGCGGCGAGCGAGCCTCGAATTGGGAAAGCGCAATTTCTTCACCGCCATGGTACGCATCGACGATCTGGTTCATGTTCCGGCGTTGGATCGAGCCATCGCAGATCAATACAGTGAAGGCTGCTTCGCCACCTGGGATCCACAGCTGCGCGCGCTGATTGCGACCGTAACGGGCAGCGCACGCCCCGTCGACAAGGGCGACTTGACCGACGACGATCTCTCGGTGATCGTTGGCGTTCAGCCGGACGGCAGCGGCGCGTTGGTGCGGCATGTTGCTGGCAAACGCAACGATTCCCCCTCCTCCGAATCCGTGGAAATGATGGGCATGGATCGCTTTCTACCGCGCATCGAACTCGATTCATCCTGGCCTTTACAAGCCGACGTGCCGGTCGTACGTTCCAAGCTTCATGGCCATCGCGGCATCGCCTCCTACGATCCCAGCCTGGTTGAGTACATCCAGCTCGATCCTCCGTATTACCATTACCCGGTTTCCTGCTCCACGGATTCTCAAGCGCGCGCCATTACGTCCGGCTTCGCCCGGTCGGAAGCGTTACAGAAGCCCGACGACCCCCGTCTGGCGGCGTTTGCCGTACTTCCCGGCCACGGAATCGTGATCGCGGAAAAGTGGATTTCGGGAACGGCGCCCTTCCAGATTCTGTGGGAGTATTTCGACTCGGGTGTGATCGAGGTCGTTAAAGAGATCCCCCAGGGTCCGTTAGCCTACGCACCCAACGCTGACGGACAGATGATCCTGCATACGAGCTGAACTACGAAATCCCAGCGTCGTAACTGAAGCAGACCTTTATCGAACCGCTGCGCTTGTCCATCGCCGCGGCGACGGCTTTTTTATACTGTTCGAAAGGAAAACGGTGCGTGATCAACCCCGCATATCGAATTGCCTCTTCCTCGAACATGCGAATGACCAGATCGAAGGTGTGGACGCGCCGGCCGTGCCAATTCTCCATGCCGAATGTATGAGATCCAATCAGATCGACTTCCTGGTACCAGACCGGATTCAAGTCCACTTTCATTGTACTCAAGTCAACTCCGACGAGCACCACGGTCCCTCCGGCCCGCGCCCAGCGCAGACCGTCGCTGACGGTCGTCTTTTTACCCACACAGTCGTACACGACTTCGAATCCACCCAACAGCATGCCCCGATTCATCGGCGAGCGATAGTATTTCGCCTGCGTGATCTCTGCAAGCTCAGGGTACAGCTCGCTTCCCGTGAGAACATCATCTGCGCCAAGCGTTCGCGCCATTTCGGCTTGATGCGGATAGCGGGCGATAACCGTTACGTGACAATCGGGCTCGACGATCTTGGCCATCTGAACGATCAGCAATCCGATGATTCCCGCGCCGATCACCAACACGTGATCACCCGCAAGCGGAGGTTTTCGCAGCACGCTGTGCAGCGCCACCGAATTGGGCTCGATCAGCGAAGCCTGATCGGTCGACATCTGCAATGGTACCGGCCAGACTTCGGCTTCGTGGGCGGTGTAGCCATCTCCCCAGCCGCCGCCTACCCCCACGGCGCCGAGACCCAGGGAAGCGTTTTCACACAGGCGCGTCTGTCCCTGTGCACAGTAGATACAAGGTGGATCGATCTCCTGGCTGTGACAATTCGGACCCGCAAAACGAGATTCCATCACCACCCGGTCGCCCACTTTGAAGCGTGTGACTTGCGCGCCGACTTCCACGACCTCGCTCACGACCTCGTGGCCGAGGTAGAAACGTGCGTTTCCTGGCAAGGCTGCCGGAGCGGAGGCGGGGTCGGCGTCGACGAAAAGCAAGGAGAGATCGGTGGCACAGAGGCCGCACTGGATATTGCGCAGGCGCAGCCATTTCGGGCCGGGTAACTGCGGTGTCTGCATGTCGACGACGTGCACAGGTGAGAACGGACTCCAAATGACGCCCGGCCACACCGAGCGCAGCATCTGCACCATGAACATGCGGGGAAGATTTTTATCGACATATATCGTTCGCATTTCATCACTCCCGGATTTCATACGGCATTTCGTAGAAAAACAGGCCGCCGCACACGAAATCTTGCCCACCCACTCGTGTTCTCGCCAGATCCTTGACCGGCTCGAGATCGAACAGCTAAATCTCGAACGTCACGTTACTCAAAGCATGGTAGTAATTCCCCCAACGAGAGCTGAAACGCAGAACGGAATAATCCGGATCGGTCACTCCCAGTGGATAATACCGCTCATAGCCCTCGCGCCACAATCGTTCCTTGGACGCCGTGTCCTGGAGGATCGCGACTTCGCCGACGAGCATCAAGCCCATCCACTGCTCGAAGTCGACGAAATAGACACTCGCTCTCGAATCCCGTTCGAGTTGGCTTATTCGCCTCGATGAGGTGTTCGTGCTGAACCAGATCGTCTTCAAGCCCTCATTTTCCATCTTGATCATGGCCTTGATGTTGGGGTAACCATCATCGCCGTTCGTTCCCAGCATGGCGATCTGCGCTGCATTGGCCAAAGCCAATGCTTCATCCATGGCTTGCTGCTTCTCCATCATGCGCTCCAACTTTGTGAGATTCTTTTGTCTATACGGTTCATCCAGCCGGAAGTGAGCCAACCATCCAGCCGATGCCGAATGCCATCGAATCTGCGCACCGCACCTCGCCGTGAAGTAAAAAAACACACACGGGAGTATATACTCTCTGAAGTTATTCGGCAGAGATATCAAAACCGCGGGGAGCGCTTCAGCAGTGAGAGTAACTCACGTTGATGAGAAATTCCGATTTAGCTATAGTCCAATATGGACTGGATGATTTTCGCCCCACGCGCTCCCATTACGGCGCCGCCAACACCAAAGGAAATATATTCAACCGCCAGCGATGAAAAGCCGGTCGCTCCTTCCGGTACCAGACTCGAAAGCGGAACCATGATCACGAAGGTCACCAATCCACCCAGGAAACAGGAGAACATCCATCTTCCGGCAAAACTGATGATGTCTTGAATTTGCAAAGACGGCTTTTCACGCCGCAACGCCAGCGTGGTGATCAACCCACCAACCAAACCGGGTCCGATCCAAACGGCGACCGCAAGAAAGACAACGAGCCAGACGAAATTTAATATTGACATGTCGATATCCCTCGTTTCATCCTGCGGCTGTAGTTTGAACCAGAACGGTAGTGACCAGAAAGAACAACATAGCCGCCAATGTGACCGTAATCGTCCAGGCGAGGACGATCAGATTGAATGAAGCCTGACTGAGTTCCCCTTCGCGGACGCGCACCAAGCTTGCCGCTGCGAGGCCAGATAATAAACCGGCGATGGTAAAACCGAAAAGAAGAAGCGAGATTACGAAAGATGGCGATACGTTCGTCGAATCGAGGTTGAAGAACGCTCCGAGGATCAAATCGACCAACATTACCGTAAGCCAGCCTAAGATATATGACACAAACCAGGCAACGCCCAAGAATCGTGTCGGTTTTTTATCTATCCATTCATACATGTCTCCCTCGCTTCGAATGGTCCTAACATGAAGATCCGCGTCCTATTGTACTCGATCTCTTAATCACGAGAAGATGGATCACGTTTCCGATCAGACACCCGACGCAGCGTGCGGAGTGCGCTCATTCTTTACCGACGGTCAGATGCAACGTGATCGTTGTCACCGAACTTACCCCCTCCTCCTGCTGTGGGATCTCGAACGTTTCGCCATCGAACAACGGGAACGTCATTGCAGGGACGCCTTCTGATTCGTCTTCGCCTATCGATGTGGAAAAGCTGAACAAGGTGAAGCCGTCCATGATCCCGAAGTCCCCAGAAGCCGTACTCCCATCAAAATCGATGTCCACGACGGCGAAGCTGCCGAGTTCAGTAACCGCACCATCTACCTTAAAATAGCCAACGATCGATTCAATGCTCGGAGGATCGAATTCGAGTTGGAATCCATCGAGATTCCCGGAGAGTGACAGGGTGAAATCCATGACACTGTCGAAGGTTAATGTAATCGTTCCTACATCAGGATCGTTCATCTCGATCGAGTCATTGATCGTGCAGTGCATCGTGCCGCTCCCCGATATTTCGTCCTCCTCAACCTTGAAGGGGATCGGATCGGCGCAGGTCATGTGAATTTCCTGACCTTCCATGACGATCAGCACATGGAAGGCAAGTGACCCCTGCCAGATGCATCCATCCGAGATATTTACCTCCTCCACGCGGGTGATAGGCTGGTCGGGGCAGTCCATGAATTGTCCCGTAGTCAATTGAGTCATACCGCTGCAATTATCCGATTCATATCTATGCGGTTTTGATTCGAGGTGGACCCATCCGCAGCGGCACGCCATAGCCGGGTCGTCGCACTCATTGGGTATGCCACCACCCGGGATTTCTCCCGCACCATGCGGTGAAAAGTGATCCAGGATGAAGATGATCTTTCGCTCCTCGGGGTTGAAACGCAAACCCGTCGAGCTATACGAAAACGTCTCGTTTTCCATGTCGAGTTCGAGATGTACGGGCCACCCCTCCAAGACCACGTCTTCGGGAATGGGAACGGTGACTTCTATCGCCTCGTCTAGCTGCAGCCCATCCGGCAGCGCCTCGAAAAAGATGATCGGCCGCAGCGGGATTTGCGCCTCTTCCAGGATCGAAGCGATGGAATCGTTCTCGATGCGGTTCATCTGCAGCTCCGTTTCTTCGCCCAATACACCGGCAGGCACACGCAGGGAAATGCCGTTATCCAGGGTAAACGTCCCGCCTTCCGGACCGACCGTTACGGGTTCAGACTCTCCTTTGCCCTTGAATAGGCTGCAGGATGACAGTAACAACGAGAGTACTATTCCGAGTACGGCTGCGGTAAGCCCGCTTCGTTTGTGTCGTTTCGTCGTGGATTCTCTGTCGATCATGGTCACCGCCTCGCTTCGTGAAATGGTTTGTGCTCGGGGCCGATCATACACCATGTCGATCGATTTGGCCCCATAACTGCAGACGAACCACCGCAAACTGCTGCATGCAAAGCCGCTGCCTCATTCTTTCGAACGCACCATCGCCGAAAGCTCCTGCAGCCATTGATAATACTGATCCTCATATTCCCGGGTTGCGACGGCCGCCATGCCCTCCGTATATCCGTTCCAGGAGTTGAACGTCAAGCCATCCTCGCCGAAATCGGCGACCATTTCCGTCAGCGCCTGCAGCCACGTTGCGGTGAAACCGTATTGGATCGAACCGGGAAACACGATCCTCGCATCGTACCCGGGCGAGACGTCCATCAGAAAGGGAACACCGGTTTCCGACCAGCGCTGGGAGTAATCGCGTTTCCAGGCGATTTGCTGCGATTCGGTAGGATTACCCGAGATCCAAATTTCCGGGATGAAGGATTGGATGCCCAAAATCGCATCGGTCTCGATCAACGACGGACCTGTTTTTTCGGGATAGGGTTTGAACTCTCCCGGTGCATTGGAATTGGGTGGAAGGGGATCGATGAAGAACCCAACCTGAACCCCCGTCAAATTGAGCACTTCTTCAGCCAGGACATCGAAACCGGCCGCATATCCCGCATGATCGCCATACGACAATACGTTGGAGGATGCGTGGATGATCGAAACGGCGAAACGCGCCTCACCATTGTGATCGTAGACCTTCGCCCAGGCTTCCGCCCACTCCGGATGAGAATCGTTATGCAGATAACGCTCGATCAGATTGACGATCTGGCTTACCGTCCCCGGCGCTACCCGCCCGTCCCGCAATCGAGGGAATTCATCGCGAAAGGCCCAATCATTGCGCGATTCGATGAGGGGCATGACCAGAAGATGTTCTTCGAGTGCGGCCGTGAAGAGCTCATCTTGCGAACCGGGCGCCGTTTGCATCGGTGCGATCAACGACCAGCCCGTTCCGCAGGGCAGAAAATCTTCACCCCAGGACGACATGGTCACAACGTTGATCCCCGCATGAGTCATCCGGGCCAGCGCAAAGGTGCGATTCTCCGGCTTCATGGACCAATTCAAGTGCCGCTCGTCGCTCGGATGGACGGTAAACAATGATAGATTGGGATCTGCGCGGCATTCGTAGCGTTTCGATCCATCCCTGGCTTGTCCACTGAAGAACAAGGTGGTGATGATGCGCTGGTTTTCAAATCCGGGATTGGCGAGACGGCCCCATATGCCCGGCTCGGGTTCGGATGTCGGGGTTGCGCTTGGCGAAAGCAAGTCAGTTATGTCAATGGAGTTGCTGGTTGCAGTCTCACCTGAGTTCTGGACGACTCCGGCGGGAGTCGCTGTGGGGAAATTGCAGGCCGCCAGAAGAAGCATTACGGCGAGCAAGCAATCCCACCACGGACTGCGAGCAACTTCCCTGTGATCGGCGTGATAGCGAAGAAATTGGTGTATCATCCAATGTATACGCATCCGCAGGCGCCCGATGGAATTCCAAAGGAGATTCCGGTTGTCTCCTCGGTACGATGGACGCATTCCGTGGTGGGATTGCTTGCTC
>JARRPX010000096.1 GCA_037382465.1 Anaerolineales bacterium
AGGCCGCAGTTTGAGGAATTCCGCATCGCGAACGAGCACCAAATCGGGTTTGGACTCGAGCGCCTTCATCATCGGCATACCGACGAGTTCGTTGCAGATATATTCGTGCAGCGTGTCGCCATACAGGATCTTCTGTAAACTCGTGGGGCGAATGGCGCCGCTCACCCGGAATTCGAGCGGCCGAGTCTGGCCATCGGTAACCAGGCAGCCCCCACGGATCGATGCGCCATCGTCAAACGTGGCGAGATCGAGAAATGCAAACACCTTCTCATTGTCGTTTCCGGACTTATCAGTCATATTGGCCTCTCAGCGAAAAAATGGCATCCACTGGGAAGGATTCCCCTCTGGCGATACCCTATCTTACTTTATCCGACAAAACGCCATACTGCAAGCGGTCCAAAGGTCCGGTATCTGCAACGCGAAAAACTCGAGTCGCGATTTTCGACCGGCTCGCTTGAACTGCGATAATAAAAATACTTGGGAGAAGATCTCCCAAGTATTTTTCAAGCATTCGTCAACTGCTTCCCGGCCGAATTCGTCGGTTGAAAATCAACTTTTCTTTTTGTTGGCAGGCGCCTTTTCTTCCGGCGAACCCTCTTCCTCCGGCAGTTTCTTGAAAGACAATTTCCAACCCTTGCCGCCAAAAATGGCACTGATGACTTTATAGCCTACCCAAATCACGAAGCCCAGACAAATCAAACGGAAAAGGATGGAAAATGGGCTGTACAGCGAATACCGGCTGAAAACATTCCGGGTCAGCGGGGAGCGATTGAAAGCGCGCGGCATGGATTGCGTTTGATCATCGAAGTTGAATCTCCCCGATTCGGGACGATCGAACTGCATAAATGGATGATTCTTCAACATATCCTCGGGTAAGTTGAAATTTCCGAAGAAACGCCCGAAAACGACATGCCCATCGTTCGCCGCGGCGACGCCGTTGACATAGCCGATCCGGTAGAGTGCGTATCCAGCTCCTGCAAGGATTACCACCACAAGGAGCACGAGCAGAACACGGCCCACCACTTGCTTCCTAGACATACTCAACCTCCAGATCTCTAATTTTCTCTATTAGAAATTTATCACAATCCGGCCTGCAAATTATGTGTGAAATGTGGAGAAATTGTTAATGTGACTTTTCGTTTGGATTTCGATGCGTCCCGGTTTCCTGCCCGAGAACAGATTTCGACTTCCGAAACACCAGCCAAATGCCAATGACGTAGAAGATCAACGTGAGTATGAAATAGCCGTGGATGGTCCCTCGCGGCAGGTCGACGAGCAACCTGCCCACATCGTTGTAGCTGTTCTTGCTTCCCCAGTAGTTGTACAAGGAGTCCACGAGCGGCGATATCATGCCGATGATGATCAGATTCAACCAGATCCACTTCCGACGAAAGCGAACACGCATGCAGATAGCAAAGAAAAGGACAAACGTCATCAGGTCCACGAAGTACGGAGCGGCGAGGACCAGCCAATTCGTTTCTTCGAGGTAGTTGACGTAACCCCAATAAAGCCCCTGTTTACGCATGGTGGGCCAGAAGACGAATTCCGTGATCTTTGCGCCCTGCAGGATGGCGGCGATGGCGTGGCTGCCTTCGTGGCGCAGCGTCCCGAGAATCTGGTAGACGGGATAGGCTAACACCCACAGCAGATCCGAAAACTGCAGCCGCAGCGGATTTGGCCTGGATCCTGGAAGTGTGTCGTCCATGATGTTGTCAGTCGTTGTTTTGGAATTCATCCCATACTTCCAGCGCCGGTTTGGGCTCGCCGGTTTTCGTGCGCAGCCCCAAAGAGCCGAAATACGCCAATGACTCAACATCTGCCGGTGAACCGTGCTCGGTCAGGTAATCCGCGTACGCATCGATGTTCACGTCATCGATGATCAGATAGACCCAGAAGGCCAGACGTTCCCCAAGTTGGCCCTCGATAGCCCGCAGATAATCGATCTGATCCTGCGCAGAACCGTGGAATGCGCCGGCGTCCTGCGACAGATAACCTCCTTCCGCGATCGCCAGCGGCTTCGTAGCGCGTGATAGCAGAGGAGCATAGTAGTCTTGTGGAATCTGCGCGGCACTCGCGAATGCAAAATAGGGATATGTCGAAATGGCGTATACGTCCAGATCAGGCTCGAATTGTTCGACGATGTCCCACTTGATCACACCCGGAGAATCTTCGGAGAAAATGCCGGCGCTGTTCAGGTCTTCCCACTGCAGGGTGACGAAGATCGACGTCTCCGGCGCCTCGGACTTTATCGCCGCATACACCTCGTGATAGAGCGTGACGTAGTTCAAGAAATCGTCGGGCTGGGAATCGGCGTAGGTGTTGATTTCGGACGCCAGACCCAGATAGCGCGGTTGGAATTCGCGCACGAGCCGCAAAGCATAATTCTTGAATGCACTGCGCACGCCCGACGTGGCGAAATTTCCGCCTGCCAGTTCTGGCGGTAAACTGGCGATCACCCGCCGGTCGAAGGCTTGCAGCGGATCGATAACGAATATGGACTCCAGACCGTTCCGGCGGGCAAGGTCGAGGCTGCCGCGCATCTGCTCGATGGCAGGCGATTCGCCGTCTGCACTCTCGATGAAATCTGCCCAGGGCACCTGCGGCATGCTGAGCATCACGTCGCCGTGCTGGCCGATGGCTTCGATGGTAGCGATGAGGCTTTCCGTCGTGATTTCCGGCGAACTGGGAAAGAACCCATACACAGTGCGGCCGCCGTCGAAGAACGAAGTCGAAGACGTGGGTGAGGCTTCAGGATTCGGCTCGGATATCTCCGTCACAACGGGTGTCCCACCGCCACAGGCGGCCAGCGCCGGAACCAGGAACCCGGCGACCAGGACGGCGATGGCGGTTTTCTGCCGGCCAGCGTACAAGTGTCTCCTATTGTGACCTGCGCATCTGCGTCGCATATTTACCTCCCCACTCGTCAAGAACGCCGATCGGACGGATTCGACGTCGGGTTGAATTCGCGTTCGGATCGAAATCGCTAGGTCACATCCAGGCGTTCATGCGGATATTGGGCGTAAACCTCCTGCGCTACGATCTCGCGCATTCGACCGAGGGCACGATGGATTTCGGTGTACGTCGTGTAGAGCGGCGTGATCCCCAAACGAATGTTGTCCGGTTCACGGAAATCCGGGATCACTTTCACCGCGGGCGATGGAGATTCGATCAAAGCGCGACAGATGCGATAGCCTTCCTCGTGCCGCAGAGAAACGTGCGAGCCACGCCGTTCCACCTGGCGAGGAGTGCCCAGGGTAAATCCAAGCGGAGCGAGCCAACGATCGGCGAGGTAGATCAAATACTCGCTTTGTCTGGCGCTCTTTTCCCGCAAGCGCTCCATACCGGCTTCCAAAAGCAGATCGATCGAAGCCTCGACCGCCTTCATGGAAAGCATCGGCGGTGCACCCACCTTGAAACGTGAAATGTCCGGCGAAGGCGTAAAATCCAAGGCAAAGGCGAACGGGTTGTCCGCAGCAAGCCAACCCCAGATTGGCGGTTTCAACTGCGTCTGCAAGTCCTTGCGTACGTAGAGAAACGCCGGAGAACCAGGCCCCCCATTGAGATATTTATACGTACAGCCAATCGCCAGATCGACGTTGCAGCCATTGAGATCGACCGGCACCGCGCCGACGGAATGACTCAAATCCCAGAGCATGAACGCCCCTGCCTGATGCGCCGAAGCCGTCACGCGAGCCATGTCGTACATGAAGGCACTCTTGAAGGCGACGTGCGTCAAACTGACCAACGCGGTTTGCGAATCGATCGCAGTCCCGAGATCGCCCGGCGCGATCGAAATGCCGTCCTCGGAAGGGATCAGGACGAGATCGTGTTCACCATCGAGCAGATCGATGATGCCCTGGAGAACGTACAGATCCGAAGGGAAATTGAGCGCGTCACTGACGATCTTGCGACGCTGCGGCCGCGCTCGCAGGGCCGCCACGGCCAATTTAAACAGATTCACCGACGTCGCATCGGTCACGACGACTTCATCTTCCCCGGCGCCGATCAAATGCGCGATTTTCGCCCCCAACCGCGTGGGAGTCTGCATCCAGCCGTCGTTCCAGATACGGATGAGGCGTTCGCCCCATTGTTCCTCGATGGCGCTGCGCATGAAAGCGATGGTGCGTTTCGGCAAACGCCCAAGCGAGTTCCCATCCAGGTAAATCAGGTCGGGATCCGCGATGATGAATTCGTCACGAAAAGACGCCAGCGCGTCTTGTGCGTCCAACTCGTTCGCAAGTTCGATCTGCGTGCTTTCGAAATCCAGAACGCGCCTCCCTACCCAGCCCGCATAACGTGCTCGGCCTTCCTTACCCCGCCGAAAAATGCTGCCGGATGAACTTGACGATCCTATCGGGATGGTCGCCGACGTAGTTGTAGGTCTCGAAACGCCGTTGAATGCCATCGATCAACCAGAGCTCCTTCGGCCCCGAGAGAGCCTGGTAGTAGGCTTGCGTGTCGGTCAATTCCGTCCAGGGATCTTCCCGGGCCTGGATGACGAGTGTGGGGATTACCACATCGCGGGCGTATCGCAGCGGCGACATTTCTTTCAGGGCGAAACCGCCGCGCCAACGAACGATCCGATCGATGATGGGAAGCAGGTACAAGCTGAGCGGTGTGTATACGTTTCGCAGGTAGGAACGGATGAACACCTCGGCCGAAACGGGCTGAACGGCGATCAAGAATTTGATGTCGCGCAGCTGGTCTTTCGCTTTGCTCAGGGCGACCGTGGTCGCATTCGCGCCCATACAGAAACTCACGAAACCGATCGCCGGAGCGGAGAGCCAGCGGTTGTTCACGTAGGCGATGGCGCCGATAACGTCCTGGTACTCGGTCAGGCCCACGCCGCTCAAGCCTGCCTCACTCTCACCGTGATTCCGAAAATCGAACATCAACACGGGATAGCCGGCCGCATTCAAGGCGCGAGCCGTCTTCAGTAAATCGACCGCCGTTTTGGCAATGGGTGGGAATCCCTGATTCTCCACGACGAACCCGTGACGGTTGAAGGTCATGGGGTGCGTGAGAATGACCACCTGCTTGGGTTCGGCGGTGAAAGGGAGTTTCCCGGCCGGTATGTACCATCCCTGAAGTAAAACACCGTCGGTGGCTTTAAACTCGACCGATTCGAAATCCAGGCCGTATTCCCCGGGAGTCCGTACGATCGGCTGACGTCTTGAATGCAAGACGATGCCCGAAAATACGTAGCCGATTGCGAGTGAAAGACATATCCAGGCGCCAACGATGATGATTCCAACGATGCTTGCCGGCATTTCCCTGCTCCTTGTTTTGCGTCGATGGATCGAGCGCGTCAGAGACGATCCGATTTCCAATACACGCGCCTCGAACTCAGACCCAGATTCTACAGGCCAGCGCCTTGGAGAACAACTGCCATCGTTATACGGATGTTTCAGTTTCTAAGAAAATCAATCGTCGATCAACGCCTGCAGGACCTGCATGCACAGCCGCTGTGTTTGGAAATCCGGATCAAGCGCAGGATTCCACGAAGAAAGAGAAACCACCCTGACCCTGCCCGTCGCAGCGAGATGGCGAAAGACGCGGGTCAATTCCTCTGCGCTCGGTCCTCCCGGAGCGGAATAACTCATCGCCGGAGCTTCGGCCGGATCGATCACATCCACGTCGAAGTGTATGTGCAGCGGGGTATCAGGTAGCGAGGTATCCAGCAATTGAGCCACGTCGGTCAAGTGCAAGACCTTCGATTGGCGGAGCGCTTCCCCTTCGGCGGGATCCAGATCGCGCCCATCGCTGAGAATCACGTGGTCCTCCCGGATGGGCCTCACACACAGGGATTCAAGCAGGGTCTGCTCGCCGCGCCCCACGAGCATGGCCAACGGCATGCCGCCAAGGAAGCCGCTAGGTGAAGTCTCCCAGGTGTTGAAATCGCCGTGCGCATCGAACCAGATCAAGCGCGCATCGAGCCCGGCACGCTGGATTCCCGCCGTGACGCCGATCGAGGACACACAATCTCCCGCGACGGTCACCGGCCGATCGCCGGCGCTCAGAATCTCGGCCACTTTACCGGCCAGAGGTTCGTACAGCGCGGCAATGCGTTCGAGTTTCTCGCCCGCCGGCAATGTGGGATTCAAGACCTGCCAATCCGGTTCGACGAGATCACGCAGCTGCGGCAGCGGTTCATCCAGAAAGTACGGCAAGAGTACGTGTTGGTTTGTCATACCATTAATCTTACACCGAGATGATACGCCGTGAACTGTGATTTAAACGCATCGTGCACGGGATGATCTACAGAGACCACACCGTGCACGCATCCCAAGTATGCGTTATAGAGATTACGCTCTTCCTTCGATTGTCACCCCGCGGCGCAGCGACGGCAGCGACAATCGCCAGCCGCCCTCTCCACCGACGCGGATGTCGCGTTGCCGGAACAACCACCAGGCCAGTACGATGAAAACGAGCGTAACGCCCAGCAGTCCCGCAACCCAGGTGCCGTTCAAACCGTCGAAGGCCTCACGCGCCTGGTAGTAATTCAACGGAGAGAACCTGGCGACGGGCTCTAATTTATCGTTGATCTTCGCCAGTCCGGTGATGAAAAAGCTCGCTACGAGAACTACGCCCCCTACCATGGAAGCCATCCCCCTCGAGGGCAGCAGCATGCTGCACAGCAGCGACAGCGCGCCGAATATCAATACTTGCGCCAGCAGGGATACGAACGGCAACGCCAACACACCCAGGTCGATTTTCAAGGATGACCAACTCATGGGCAGCGCCAAACCGAGCCAGGCAAGCCCAAGAATGACCACCGAAGTGACGACAAAGGCCAAAACACGTCCCGTGAAGAGCGCCGTGCGGCTGACGGGGTAGGCCAGGATCAGATCGAGGGTGCCATTTTCCTCGTCGCTGACCAGCAAACCGCTGCCGATCAAGACGGCGAATATCCCGATAATGATGGGCATGTAGGAGAAGAATTCCACGCCCAGGAAACCTTGCGGTGATCCAAAATCGGCAAAGTCACCAAAGAAGGCGATGAACTCCTCGGGAAAAACGGAGAGATATTCATTCAGCGCCTCCGTCTGCGTCCCAATCGAGTCGAACATCGATACGAGCAACACGCCCGTAAGACCCAAGCCAATACCCCAGCCGATGATCTGTCCGCGATAGCGCCGTAGTGTGTAACGAAATACGGTAAACATGTCATGCCTCCTGTCCTTCGTCCTCGTAGTAAGCCAGAAAGATTTCCTCCAGCGAAGGACGCTCGGTCTCGAGATCGATCACCGGCATTGCGGCCAGCGCCTTCAGCAGATTCTCCATCTCGCCTTCCACCTGCAGCAGCACGCTGGTGCCGTCGTCTCTGGACAGCACGGTCACGCCGGGTACCTTGTCCAGACGTTCGACGTCGACCGCCTGTTTGAAGCGCACGCTGGCGCGTCGAAAAGCGCGGTTGATCAACGACGAAGGCTCGGCTTCCTCGACGACCACGCCCTTGCGAATAATGGCCACGCGATCCGCCACGGCCTCCACCTCGCTCATGATGTGCGAGGAGAAGAAAACCGAGGTCCCTTGTGCTTTAGCGTCGCAAATCAAGCGCAGCACTTCTCGCTGGATCAACGGATCCAGTCCCAGCGTGGGCTCGTCCAGAAGCAGCAGGTCCGGCTTGTGCATCAAAGCCTGCACGATGCCGATCTTCTGCTTGTTGCCGTGCGACATATTTTTGATCGTAGTTTTGAGGTCAAGCTGCAAGCGCTCGCTCAATTCGTTGACGTAGTTCCAATCGACGCTGTTGCCGCGCAGTGCGTTGAAATACCGAAGTGCCCCTCGCGCCGTCCGATTGGGGTCGATTTGCAGTTCGCCGGGCAGGTAGCCGCAGCGGGCTCGCACCTCGACGGACTTATCCTGCGGGTTCATGCCGAAGACCTTCAACGTACCACCGTCCGGTCGAATGAGATCCAGCAAGCAGCGGATGGTCGTCGTTTTCCCGGCGCCGTTGGGACCAAGATAACCCAGCACCTCACCCCGCCGGATTTCCAGATTTA
>JARRPX010000097.1 GCA_037382465.1 Anaerolineales bacterium
TCTTGTTCGAAACGGCATATGAGAGCTCGACGTAGCCGATGCTGTTGGCGGTGTTTTGAACGGCCGCCGCAACGCCCTGGTTGCCCTTGCCGCCCACGCCGTTGCCGGCTTTGTCAACCGGCCATTCGATCGACGAACCGGCGCCGACGTTCGCTTTCCAGTCGGAGCTGAAGGAGGAAAGCGCCTTGGTGAAGATTTCCGTCGTGCCGGATCCATCGGAGCGGTGGACGACCGTGATTGCGGCATTCGGTAGTTTGCCGGCCAAATCCGGATTGAGCGCGACGATCGCGGGATCACTCCAATTGTTAATGCTGCCGTCATAAATGCCGACCAAGACTTCCCGGCTGAAGATCAAGGGCGGATCTTCGCTGGTAATGCCTTCGATGTTGTAAATCGGCACCACCGCACCGGCGATCATCGGGTACATCTGCAGGTCGCCGCCAGCGGTATATTCCTCGTCTTTCAAGAGCGAGTCGGAACCAGCGAAATCAACGGTGCGGTCGACGATGGCCTTCTTGCCGCCGCCGGAACCGATGCCCTGGTAGTTGATCGCGACGGACGGATCAACATATTGGTAGGCGTAGGTCCATTCGGTGTAGACCGGAAGCGGGAAAGTCGCGCCGGCACCATTGATCTGGATCGATCCTAAAGCGGCCTGTGCTTCGGGAGTCGGCGTGATAACAACGACCTGCGGCGTCCCCTCCACGATGCGGGTCACTTCCACCATCGACTCACCTGATGCCTGAGAAGCGCAGGCGGAAAGCCCCAGCGAGAGCATGAGACCAACAAAGATAGCGTAACGTTTTAACGACATGTTTCTTATCTCCTCAAGTTTTTAGTCTGCACTTCATGTTATTGGGCACAACTTAAGTACAGGTCAAGGTTTGGTTAAGGTTTCTTAACAAAAGATCACCCGCCACGGTGCTCACGACAGGTGATCCGAAGGAGAGGAAAAGATGCCTTCCCCCAACGATCAGGCGCGGCTTGCCAAGTTAAAACGCTCCGGTTGCGTAGTTCGAGTGTTTCCGGATGACCGGTGAAGGTATCGGCCGATCGTGCGGCAGCGAGTGCATCGACCTTCGACACGCACGACGCAGCGAACGCAGTAGTACTCGATATGAAATGAAAACGAACCGCAGTAAGGGCAATAAACCGTATCCATAACGGGCAGATTCTGATTTGGCATCGAACTGCCGTATGAAATCGGCAAACTGACATTCTTGCCTGCACGTGCATTCGCTGAAGCACATCGCAGCTTCAATCGACGTTTACCATCCTGTTTGAGCGTTGTTCTTCCATTTTTTCTTGTTTAGCATACGCTCAGCGTATTTCATTCATCTTAAGCGCGTGTCAAGATTGGATTAACCATGTTTAACGTCCCCATGCACATTTTCGAGGCACGAAGGGAATTAACTCACATCCATCCAACCTGGCGAATTTGAACGAACACGAGGCGATCGGTTACGCTGGCTGTTCTTGTTGGCTTATTCCCGCGCGGCGCGGTAGGCGGCGAGCGCACGCTCCCGCGCCCAGGCGTGGTCCACGATCGGCCGTGGATATTCCCGCCCGATGCGGCAGCCCGAGTCCTTCTGCACGTCCCCAGGCAATTTCCAGGGCTCGTGGACGAAACGGTCAGGGACATTTTCGAGAACGGGCAGCCACTTCCGCACGTACTCGCCATGCGGATCGAATTTCTTGCCTTGTGCGACCGGATTGAAGATCCGGAAGTAGGGTGCCGCATCGGTGCCGGTGCCAGCCGTCCACTGCCAACCGCCGTTGTTCGCCGCCGGGTCGCCATCGAGTAGGTGCTGCATGAACCAGCGTTCCCCCCAGCGCCAGTCGATAAGCAAATCTTTGATCAGAAAGGAAGCCACGATCATGCGCGCCCGATTGTGCATCCAGCCGGTCTGGTCGAGTTGAATCATGGCCGCGTCGACGATGGGATAACCGGTTCGCCCGCGGTACCAGGCCTCGAAATCGCCGTCATCGTTGGACCAAGCAATTGCAGCCAGGTTATCCCGGAAATTCTCCCGACGAACACGAGGGAAATGCGCCAGAACGTCGATGTAGAATTCGCGCCAGATCAGCTGCCGCAGCCACGCCGCAGCGGACGCACGCCGATCTTCATCGTGGAAACTGTTGCGGGCATCCATCGCCAGCGAGGCGGCAAAACGTGGTGAAAGAACACCGAAGCGAAAATACGGGGAAAGCATCGAAGTGCCGTGCAAGTCGGGCCGATCGCGATTCGCCGCGTAGCGGGCAATCCCTTCTCGGACAAATACCTCCAATCGTTCACGTGCAGCCGCTTCGCCGACCGGGAAGATACTTTCGTGGCGATATACCGGCGTTTCAGGGATGGGCAGCGATTCGAGATTGCCCGGCGTGTGGACCAGTTTTGGAGCCGGAATCCGTGCATATGTCTCCACTGGAGCCAGCGCGCGCCAGGCGCGGCTGTAGGGCGTGAAGACGACGTACGGCTGGCCGTCTTTTTTCCGTACGCTCTGCAGCGGATGGATCGTCAGACCTTCTGTGAGATTCAGTGGAAGTGCTTTTTGAATCGCTGCGTCTCGTTGGCGGGCATACGGCGAGACGCCAGCCTGGGCGAAGATCGCTCCCGCACCGATCTCGGCCGACAGTCGAGTCAGCACCTCGAGCGGTTCTCCCGCGCGGAAAATCAACCGGCTGCCGATGCGCCGAAGTGAATGATCCAGGGATTTTAAACTTGCGAGCAGGAAAGCCTTGCGCACCGCTCCGCTGTACTGCGAGTCCCACAGACCGGGATCACGGATAAACAAAGGGACGACTTCGTCCGCTGAGTCCAGCGCAGCTCGAAGCGCAGGGTTGTCCGCCAGGCGCAGATCGCGCCGCAGCCACCAAACGGCCGTTGTCATCCCATACCTCCGGCCCCACCAGCATGCCCTCAACCACAATTTTACTATCCTCGAAAGGCAGGCGAGATGAAAATCGCAATCTACGCAGATCATCGCACCGCGGGAATACTTAAGTTTCCCCATTCACGCCTCCAAGAAAATAACGGTCGATGGAACCGTTGAATTCCGGAAATGGGCGTACTTTTTTGAAACGAAATGGGTTAAACCCTTTGAAAATAACACCGAGTCCAACTTGAAGGGAATATAATGAATCCCAGAATCCTTTGTATTCAAGCTTCAGATTGAGGCAGATTTGACCCGGACAGCGAAGGAGCAAACGACATCATGACCCAAATATTCGGACCGCAAGCCGGTGATTACGGCGTTGAAAACCACGGGATACAAAACCCGGGAACGGTGTATTGGAACTTGACTACGCCGATGTTGTACGAGCGCATCGTCCGCCGCCACGAAGGTGTGCTGGCGCATTTGGGACCCATCATCGTGCGCACCGGCGACCACACGGGTCGATCGCCGCACGACAAGTTCATCGTCGAAGAGCCCTCCAGTAAGGACGACATCTGGTGGGGAAACGTCAATCGCCCGATGGACGAAGACTGCTTCAATGACATTCACCGCCGCATGCTGGCTTACATCCAGAACCGGGACATCTTCATCTTCAATGGTTACGCTGGCGCTGACCCCGAATACCGCACCCCGGTGCGTATTATCACCAATTATGCCTGGCACAATCTCTTCGCCCGCAACATGTTCATTCGCGAGCTCGACCACGAAAAACTGCGCACGCACGTCCCCGAGTTCACCGTGATCGACATGCCCGGATTCCACGTCGACCCCAGCACCGACTGTACGGCCAGCCAGACCGCCATCCTCGTGCATCTCGGCAAGGGACTGATCCTCATCGCCCGCACCGAATACGGCGGGGAGATCAAGAAGAGCATCTTCTCCGCCATGAATTACAAGCTGCCCAAGCTGGGCGTACTGCCCATGCACTGCAGCGCGAATTACGGGAAGGATGCGGACGACGTCGCTCTTTTCTTCGGCCTCAGCGGCACGGGCAAAACCACATTGAGCAACGTCCCCGAACGGTCCCTCATCGGCGATGACGAACATGGTTGGAGCGAACACGGCGTCTTCAACTTCGAGGGCGGTTCGTATGCCAAGGTGATTCGATTGGATCCGGAAGGTGAACCACTCATTTACGAAACCACGAGGCGTTTTGGCACAATACTGGAAAATGTCGCGTACGACAGCCAGACGCGTCGGGTCGATCTCGACGATGACGCGCTCACAGAGAACACCCGTGCCAGTTACCCGATCACCCACATTCCTAACGCCGTCCGCGACGGCGTCGGCGGGCATCCGAAAAACGTCATCTTTCTCACGGCGGACGCCTTTGGCGTGCTCCCGCCCATAAGCAAACTCACGACCGAACAAGCCATGTACCACTTCTTGAGCGGCTACACCGCCAAAGTTGCCGGTACCGAACGCGGCGTCACCGAGCCGCAGCCAAATTTCAGCGCTTGTTTCGGGGCACCTTTCATGCCGCTGCATCCCAAGGTGTATGCCAACTTGCTGGGGGAAAAGGTCAAGAAACACAAGGTGCAGGTCTGGCTGGTCAACACCGGCTGGACGGGAGGGCCGTACGGCGAAGGTCGGCGTATGAAACTCTCCTACACCCGTAAAATGGTCGACGCCGCGCTCAACGGAGATCTGGACGACGTCGAACTGGAAACGGAATCCTACTTTGGACTGCGCGTTCCCAAACACGTCGAGGACATCCCGCAGGACATCCTGCACACGCGCAAGACCTGGAAAGACCCGAAGGCCTACGATCGTCAGGCCAATAAATTAATCGACATGTTCCACGAAAATTTCAAACCGTTCGAGGCACAAGTCGATAAGAAAGTCATCGCAGCCGGGCCGCGCAAATCCTGAAATCGGGCTGCGTAACGGGGCACGGCGGCGATTCTCATTTTGCTTTCGTCGATGCACCGATTTTAGCGACCGTCCGATTAGTTGAAATAATCGGGCTCGTTGCCGCCTTTCCACTTGATGTTACAGCCAATACTCGGTCTTTGATCGGGATTCACGGGCTCATCCGCCAAGACGGCATCCAGCGCGCTGCGCAGATCCTTGCCGCTGACCGGTACGTCGTTTCCCGGCCGGCTGCCATCCAGTTGACCACGATAAACCAATTCCCGGTCATCGTCGAAGACGAAGAAATCCGGCGTGCAAGCCGCTGTGTAGGCTTTGGCCACCTCCTGGCTATCGTCATAGAGGAAGGGGAATCTAAAACCCAATTCTTCGGCCATCTCCTTCAGACTGTGCGGCGCATCCTCGGGGTAGGTGCCGGCATCGTTGGCGCTGATCGCCACGATCCCAACGTCTTTAGCGGCGTAATCCCTCCCGATCCTGGCGATCTCTTGCTGCACGTGTTTGACGTACGGGCAGTGCCGGCAGATAAACATCACCAGCAAAGCCTTCTTCGAGGCGAAATCGTCCAACGAAACCGTTTCCCCACTGACCACATCCGGAAGGCTGAACGCCGGGGCTGCTGTGCCCAACGCCAACATCGTTGATGGGGTTTGAACCATGTTTCCCTCCTTGGCACATCGAAACCAATCGTCTTCATTTGAAGAGTTCAGAAACCAATACCCACTCTCTTTATATTCTATCAATTCAAAACATTGGGCATCTCCACGAATCTATCATCGGCAGGCTTTGGAATGTGGATATAATTGGGTATATCAGGTAAGAATTGGTTATTTCGTATTGTCTCAAAGATACACATATTGGAATTGGAGGCCAATAATGCAATCATCCGGACTGCATCACGTTACATCCGTCAGCGCCGACATCGCTGAAAACGTCCGTTTTTACACGGATGTCCTGGGTCTGCGCCTGGTCAAGAAATCCGTCAACCAGGACGATGTGTCCGCCTATCACCTATTCTACGCCGATAAGGTCGGCACCCCGGGCACGGACATGACGTTTTTCGATTGGCCCCACATCGGCCGGAACGTGCGCGGGACGGACGGTATCGTCGGCACCGCCTTTCGGGTAAACAGCCGCCAGGCGCTTCAGTTCTGGCAAAAGCGTTTCGAGGCATTGGATATCCAACATGCGGAAATCACTCCCTTTGCCGGTCGACAACTGCTGCCGTTCGAAGATCCGGAAGGCCTGCGTTTGTACCTGGTCAACGATGAAGGAGACGACTTCGAAGGCGAGATCTGGCAGCGTCCGGACATACCCGACGAGCATACCTTGCGAGGCTTTTTCGGCGTCATCCTTTCCGTAGCCGAGCTTCGGCGGGTATCGATGATTCTGACGGACATCCTGAATTTCGAGGAAATCGAGCGAACGCGCTGGATCGACCAAAAGTCGAACGCCGTGATCTTCACCACCCACCAGGACGGCGGTCCGGGATCCGAAGTCTGGCTGCTCGAGCAGCCGTTCCTGGGACGCGCCCGTCTGGGTGCAGGAGGAACGCATCACGTTGCTTTTCGCGTCGCGGACATCGAGACCCAGAAACAGTGGCGCCAACGCTTGTCAGCCCGAGGTTTGTCCGTTACGCCGCTGATCGACCGTTTTTGGTTCAGCTCGATTTACTTTCGAATATCCAACGGAATCCTGTTCGAAATCGCCACCGACGGACCGGGATTCGCCATCGACGAGAATCTGGAATCGCTGGGCGAGAAATTGGTTTTACCGCCCTTCCTAGAGCAACGCCGTCGAGAAATTGAAGCCGATCTGACGCCGATCGGAGCGTGAGGTTGCATGACGGACAACATGCACGCGGGACAGCCCATCCAACGGATGGGTACGGACCTGGGGGACGCGAAAGTCGTCGTCATCTTGTTGCACGGCCGCGGGGCGGATGCCTACAGCATGGTTCCGCTTACACGCCAGCTCGAGGTGCAGGGTGTCCACTTCATCCTCCCGCAGGCCGCTTCAAACCGCTGGTATCCTCAATCTGCATTTGGCCCCATCGAGGACAACGAACCCGATCTCTCCTTCGCCCTGGAGCGAATCGACACCCTGATGCAGCAAGTGGTAGACGCCGGATTCTCGAAACGGCAAATCGTGTTCGGCGGGTTCTCGCAAGGGGCGTGTCTGACCAGCGAATACGTCGCCCGCAACGCAGACAGATACGCAGGATTGTTCGTTTTCAGCGGCGCGCTGATTGGCCCTCCCGGCACACCGCACGATTACCCCGGAACGTTGCACGGCGTGTCTGTTTTCATCGGCGGGAGCGACGTCGATCCCTGGATTCCCTACACCGCACTCGAAGAGACGGCAGCCGCGTTCGAGCGTATGGACGCCAGAGTGGATTTTCGCGTGTACCCGGGCATGGCGCACACGATCAATCAAGAGGAAATCGATGCCGTGCGCTCCATGCTGAAAGATGCCGTCGAGGCGGCTGCAGCGTAATACGCCTGTCACCACACACTTCAACGAATCCCATCGAGAACGAAGTCAAGCCACGAACGAACTGCAGATGAAACACTGCTATAATCATGCGTTACCGAGCTGGTTCCAGCCGCACGGAGCGCGCAAGCATGAATGTCGAATCCACAGATGAAACGGATCTGACCCGCGGGTATGCCACCGCACTGCTCAGCGCGGCCATCCTGTCCACGACGGCGATCTTCATCCGCTATCTCACATTGAACTACGACATGCCCGCCCTGGTATTGGCGTTCTGGCGAGCCGTCTTTGTCGCGCTGACGCTGCTGCCCATCCTGGCCATTCGGCGGCGAGACCTGCTGCGCACCACCTCGAAGCATCGGGAATATCTCCTTCTCTTCGGCTTCATACTCTCGATTTTCAATTCGCTGTGGACCCTGTCGGTAGCCATGAACGGCGCAGCCATCTCTACGGTTTTAGCGTACAGTTCCGCCGCCTTCACCGCCCTGCTTGGCCACTGGCTGCTTCAAGAACGTTTGGGATGGGGTAAAATCCTGGCCGTAGTCCTTTGCATAACCGGCTGCGTCCTGGTGGCAGAAGCCTACGACGCCAACGCCTGGCAGAGCAACACGCTGGGGATTCTGACGGGGATACTATCCGGTCTTGCGTATGCCGTCTACAGTCTGATGGGGCGTTCCGCATCACAGCGCGGCTTGAACCCATGGACCACGCTGTGCTACACCTTTTCCTTCGCGGCGGTCTTTCTGCTCGCCTACAACCTGATCCCCGGCATCGAAGTACCGGGTACAATCAACCGCTTCAAGGATTTCTTCTGGCTGCAGGATTCCCTCGCCGGATGGGGTGCCTTGCTCCTGCTGGCCGCAGGACCGACCCTGTCGGGTTATGGCTTGTACAACGTAAGCTTGAGCTACTTACCCTCCAGCACGGTCAACCTGATTCTCACACTCGAGCCGGCCTTCACCGCCACGCTGGCCTACATCCTTTTCGGAGAACGCTTAAACCAAATCCAAATTGCCGGCAGTTTCCTGATCATCTCCGGTGTAGCCATACTGAGACTCTTCGAGAACCGCTTCGCAAACCGCAGGCTCAGAGTGATGTAGGGAAACACCAACCACCTGACGCTCCGATTCGCCCCTCTTATTGCGCAGACAATTGCATGAATACACGAACGGCAGATTGGGATTTCGCGAGCGAAGAAATCAACCCGGTCGATTCGTTTTGGGCCGTTTCATACCCAACAAGCTCAAACACAAGAACAGCTCACCACGATGGTGGATTTCCTGCTCGAATACGTGCCAGAGGATCCAACCCAACTTCGGGGCTCCGTCGTCCGGGACCTGCACAATGCGGTTGAAGTCTTCAACGTTGACTTCAGCCAGGTAGTCCATGGTTTCGGTGTGCACGCGCTTCATTTCGGCGCGAACGGCATCCACCGTGTTCAAGTTCTTGTCTTCGGGAGGCCATTCCGGGAGCGAACGCCGGATCACAAAGTGAATCCAACCTTGTTCCAGGTTGATGATGTGACGCAGAATATCCCCCACCGTGCGCGGGTAAGCGTCCGCCGGCTTAAACTTCAAATGTTCATCCTCGAGCATGTCTACGGCCCGCATCAAATCCCGCCAGACCTTGTTCCAATGATCGAAAAATTGTGCTGCGTTCATCGGCCGTCCTCCTCACGGTCCACCCAACGAGCCAGTCCCGCCGGCGGCCGATATTGAGTAAGCCGGGCGAGCAAGCGATCGACATCGCTATCGACGATCAACAAATCCGGATGCTCGTCGTAAATGAACCCTTCAACCCGCGCATGCTCGATCAGATTCAACAGCAAATCGAAATACCCGTTCACGTTGAGTAAGCCCACAGGCTTCTGATGCAATCCGATCTGCGCCCACGTGAGTACCTCGAACAATTCCTCGAAAGTCCCAAAACCGCCGGGCAGCGCCAGGAATGCATCCGCGGCCTCCATCATGATCGCCATGCGGTCGTGCATATCATCCACGACGCGCAGTTCTGTCAGGTTGGGGTGCGCCAAAGCCGGGGTATTGAAGAGACGCGGCAGGATCCCGATCACTTTCGCGCCACCTTCAAGTGACGCGTCCGCCAGGGCTCCCATCAGACCGGTGCCGCCCCCTCCGAAAATCAAATCCATGCCGCTATTTGCCAGAGCCTGTCCCAAGGACCACGCTGCTTCGAGATAGAGGTCCTCGATCAAGTCGCTCGAGCCACAGAAGACGCAAATCTTTCGGATGGCATTCATGACGTTTCGGGGACCCTCTTCTCCAGAATTGGCTTCAACCACATTCCCCGGAAATCATATTCCTCAAGAACGTCTTTCTTTATCCCAGTTGCCGAACAAAAATTCACCATGATCGGTTAGAATAATGGACCGAAGGGTTTCATCGTCAAGTGAGGGTCGCCAAGCCTATATTCAGGCATTATATCTCACAAATCCTGGCGAACTGAGATACGCGATCCATCCGGCGATCCGGCGGCTCCGCAATGTCGATATTTCCCTGCAATCCCAACAACCAAAGATAGGGATTGGTGTTAGCATGTAGGGCAGGTTTTCTGTCGGCCGGTCGAAAAATCCGCCTGGCCGATTGTCGCGGGAATTTTCGGTCCACGACTTCGAATCATCACGATGGTATTCGCAAAAAAATGGACGATTTCTTCCCGCGGGAATAAAGCCTGACCCGAAAACGGCGCACAGCATCAGAGAGGTACCGAACATGACAGCGAACGGACCGGCAGCACGCTTGGCATTGGAAGACGGCAGCCTGTGGGCTGGACGCGGGTTCGGTGCGGCGGGAACGCGTGTGGGCGAAGTCGTGTTCAATACCGGCATGACCGGCTACCAGGAAATCCTGACGGACCCAAGCTACGCCGGCCAGATGGTCATGATGACCGCCACACAGATCGGCAACACGGGCATAAATCCGGAAGATTACGAATCGCGTGGCATATTCCTGCGCGGCTTCATCGTGCGCGAGCTGAGTCCCTGCGTCTCGAATTGGCGTGCGGAACTCTCACTTTCCGATTGGCTGCTGAAAAAGGACATCGTTGGTATCGAACGCATCGACACGCGCGCCCTCACCCGCCGCCTGCGCGAGAAAGGCAGCCTGAAGGGTGTGCTCACGACCGACGTTGCGCCGAGCGACGACGAGCTCGTCGAACAGGCACGCGCGTGGCACGGCACGAGCGAGATCGATCTGGTGCAAACCGTGACCTGTTCCAAGCCCTACACCTGGGTGGAGCCGTCCGAAGAGCGCTGGATCTCCACGAAAGCCGTGCCGCACACTGCCGCCTATCACGTCGTGGCTTACGATTACGGCATCAAGCAAAACATACTTCGCCGATTGGCGAGCTATGGTTGCCGCGTCACGATCGTCCCCGCCTCGACGTCGGCCGAAGACGTTCTGGCGCTGCAGCCCGACGGCGTTTTCCTCAGCAACGGCCCGGGCGACCCCGCAATTCTCGGCTACGCCGTCAAGACGACGAAGGAACTTCTCGGAAAAGTACCGATCTTCGGGATCTGCCTCGGCCATCAAATCCTGGGCCAGGCATTCGGCGGCAAGACCTACAAGTTGAAGTTTGGCCATCACGGCGGCAACCAGCCTGTAAAGCATTTGCCGACGGGACGCGTCGAGATCAGCGCTCACAACCACAATTTCGCCGTCGATCCCGATTCGCTGCCAAAAACGATCGAAGTGACTCACGTCAATCTCAACGATGGCTGCTGTGAGGGTATGCGCCACACCCAACTCCCGGCCATCAGCATCCAGTACCACCCCGAGGCGGCGCCGGGTCCTCACGACGCGGATCCGCTGTTCGTGGAATTCGTGCAAATGATGGCGAAAGAAACGGTGTAGTTCAGATGCCGAAACGAACCGATATCGAAACCATCCTGGTCATCGGCGCTGGACCCATCGTCATCGGCCAGGCCGCTGAATTCGATTACAGCGGCACGCAGGCGATCAAGGTGCTCAAATCCGAAGGCTATCGCATCGTCCTGGTCAACAGCAATCCGGCGACGATCATGACCGATCCCGAATTCGCCGACGCCACCTACATCGAGCCCATCACCAACGACATCCTGGAGATGATCATCGCCAAGGAACGCCCGGACGCCCTGCTTCCCACGGTCGGTGGTCAGACCGCACTCAACGCCGCCGTTGCGTTATCGGAGAGCGGGATCCTCGACCGCTACAACGTGGAATTGATCGGCGCCAAACTCGAAACGATCCGCCTCGCCGAAGACCGGCTGCTTTTTAAAGAAGCCGTGGAAAAGGCGGGGTTGTCCTGCCCCATCGGCGGCCTGGCCAGGTCGGTGAAGGAAGCCCGAGAGATCGCCCGCGAAATCGGCCGTTATCCGATTTTATTGCGCCCATCGTTCACCCTCGGCGGCAGCGGGGGCAGCATCGCCTTCAGCGAAGATGAGTTCGCAGCCAAAGTGGAATTCGGATTGCAGGAAAGCCCTGTCGGTACCGTTCTGATCGAGGAGAGCCTCATCGGCTGGAAGGAATTCGAATTGGAGGTCATGCGCGACCACGCAGGAAACTTCGTCGTCGTCTGTCCGATCGAAAACCTGGATCCGATGGGTATCCATACCGGCGATTCGATCACCGTCGCCCCCACGCAAACCCTCACCGACCGGGAATATCAGGTTTTACGCGACCAATCCCGCATCATCATCGACGTCGTCGGCATCGAAACCGGCGGCTCGAACATC
>JARRPX010000098.1 GCA_037382465.1 Anaerolineales bacterium
GGTGGACTGGCTCGAAGAAGGGACACAGGACCGTGCCTGAGCGCCGCGGTGACCCGCAGTCCAACGCCGTGGGGGACGAGCGTAGACTCCTGCGCGAGCATTGGGACCGAATCGCCCGGGATATGCCCGACCTGCTGCCGGCCGCCTCGACGCGCTACTACCGGCAGATGGAGATCGCCTTGATCCGGCGCCACGTCGGCGATCTGCGCGGCAAGAAGGTCTTGAAGCTTGACCTGTGGAACGAGGCCGTCAACACGCGCATCCTGAACTGGATGGCAGATAACGGCGCCTGGACCTGCGGGTTGGACATCAGCCATCAAACCGCCGCACGAGCCGAACGCAGCGCGCGCGATCACACCCAAAAGCCCGGATTCCTGCAGGCGGAGATACGCGGCCTTCCCTTTGCGGATGACACTTTCGACTTCGTCTATACCATGGGAACGATCGAACACATCGACGATCAAGTAGCTTCGCTGCGCGAAATCGAGCGAGTGCTCAAAGCCGGGGGAATCGCCATCGTCGGCGTGCCGCACAAATGGGATCTGTTCCTGCGGCCGCTGTTCGTTTACGCTTTGACGTCGATCGGGAAATATCTCTACGCGCCCGAGAAGTGCATGAGCGCCGGGGAGCTGCGGCGCGCGGTCACGCAAAGCGGTCTGCAGGTGCGGACGCGCACCGGCCTGCTGCTCATGCCGGGAATCCTGCGCATGGCCGACCTGTTCTTCCTCAGCAGGGGAATCCCGCTGCGGCGGCTGACTCCCTTACTGCTCTGGCCCTTCGAGCAGCTCGAACGGCGCAGTTCGTGGGCTCGCAAATTCGGTTATTTGCTCACCCTCGTCGTTGAAAAACCTGCAGCGTAGTTCTTTCGCCCGTATCGATACTTCCGCGGCGAGAGCCGGCTTAACCGGAATCGAACCGCTCCCGGATGGAAATTCCCGGGAGCGGTTAGCAATTCGGAAATGGATTACTGGCTGTTTGGCTGTTCCTGGTTCGAGGACAAGATGGGAAGGTACTCGGCGAGGGTCTTCTTGAGATCCTGCATGGTGAAGGGTTTCGCCAGAAAGCCGTCCGCACCGGCCTGGAGGGCGGCTTCGCGGTCTTCCGGGCGCGCCTTGGCGCTGACGATGTGGATGGGCATTCGTTTGCCTCTGGAATTCTCCCGCAGCCAGCGCAGGAGAGTCAGGCCGTCGACCTCGGGCATCATCACGTCGAGCAGGATCAGATCCGGTGTTGTCTGCTGCATGACCAGCATTGCTTCCATCGCATTGCAGGCGATATGCGCCTCGATGCCCATCGGCGTGAGGGCCTCTTTGATCACTTCGGCATACGCTTTTTCGTCGTCGATGAGAAGAATGACGGGTTTCGCCATGTAGCTTCCTTTCTGCACCCTGCACCATTGCTGATCGAGAACGACCATTCCACTGCGTTCGATACCACCGCGTCGCGACTGGTTTGAAGCCTGTGCGATTTTTTTCTTACCAACGCAATCCGATGTAACGAGTCTACTGTACCACAATTCCGTGCCGCAGCACGACGCCCGGGAAGCCGAAACGAGCCCCCGTTGTCTGGTTCAAAGTTTATGCAAACTTGGTTTTATACGCAATGAGGGATTTTTCCCATGGGCCGGGCGTTCAGCCCGCAGGGGCGCCGTCTCCACGCAACTTGCGCCGCTGGAACAATGCGATGCCCGCAATGAAAACCAGAACGGAGAGCAGCAGCGTTACGCTGAGACGGAATGCAACGTGGGACAGGCCAGCGCCGTCGTTCAAAATTTGCTGCAGCGTGAGCAGTCCGTGCGTCGCGGGGAAGAAATCGAACAGCATAATCGAATGTCCAAAAATAGTGAAGAGTTCCGTCGAGGGCACGGGGAAAAATGCCCCCGAAACGAATACCCCCAGCATCGTCGCCGTGCTGCCCAGATTGACCGCCTGGCTGTCGTTCTCCACGAAGCAGCCCACGACCAATCCGATGCCGATCGCCGAGAGGCTGACGGCCAGACAGGCGCTCATGGCCAGGGCAAGGGAGCCGTTGTTGTGATATCCCAACGTCAGCGCCACCATGAAAACGACGAGCACCAGGATCACGGCGACCACCAGTTGCGCGAGCGTGATCCCGAGCAGAAGTTCCCACGAGCGAACGCGGCTCAGGCGCAAACGTTGCAGCGTTCCCCAGCGTGACTCCCGCCCGACGAGCATGGCGGTCTGGGGGATGAGCATCAACAAGGCAAACACCATCATCCCGGGCGCGTAGCGGTCGTATTCGTTCAAGGGTCCGCTGGGTGCGTAGCGCGCTTCGACGATTTCCAATGGCGCCGCGCGCCCGGCGATCCGGTCGGCGTGCCGGTACAGGATTTCATCCAGGATCACGCTCGCACGGTAAAAGCGCGGGTTCAGCGCGTCGCCGTGTACCGTCGTCTCGAGGTCCCCGTCGGCATTCACTTCGAGAAACGCTGCGATCCGGCGCTCTTGAAGGGCGGCTTGTGCCGCGTCTTCATCGTCGATCGTTTTTACCTCGAAGAGCGGGCTCCCGTCCGGATAACTGGCGGCGCGCAGGGCTTCGATGAGTCCCGCATCCCCGCCATCGCCGACGGCCACCCAGATCTCATGCGTTGCCTGATAGGGTTCGCTGTAAGCGAAGGCCGTGATGCCCAGGAAGGCCAGCGGGATGAGCAGGATCAACGCCAGCAGGCTGGGCTCACGCATGATCTCGCGTAGAAATTTGCGGGCGATCTGAACGGCCTTCACGATCGCAAACTCCGTCCGGTCAACTGGATGAAAACGTCCTCGAGGGTGTTTTCCCGCAGGCGCATTTCGCCGACCGGGAGGTTCTGTTGCTCCAGGATCTCGATGATCGCAGCCAGTTTTCCCACGGCGTTGAGGGCGCGCACGGTTACCCGTCTGTTTTCGATGTCGAGGTGGACGGCGTCCACGATTGGTTTCAAGGCCTTTTCGACGGCGGATTTTTGAGCGGCGCCGAGCTGCGCGGTGATTTCGATCTCCACCACGTCTCCCTCGCCGACGCGCCGTTTCAGGGCCGCGGGAGTGTCGAGTTCTAAAAGTCGTCCGCGGTCGATGATCGCCACCCGGTCGGCCAGGCGCTCGGCTTCATCCATGTTGTGCGTGGTGAGGATGATCGTCTTCGAGCGCGCCAGCGCGTGGATGTACCGGCGCACATTCACCCGGCTCTGCGGGTCGAGTCCCGCGCCGGGTTCGTCCAGGATCACGATCTGCGGATCGTGGACCAGTGCCAGTGCCAGATTCAGGCGCCGCTGCATGCCGCCGGAAAGGGCGCGCGCCTGGACGTCCTGCTTCTCGATCAAATCGAGGTCTGCGAGCAACTGCCGGCTGCGTGAGACCGCCGTTTGGCGAGGCAGGGCGTACATCTCGCCCATGAACTCAAGCTGCTCGCGGCAGGTCAGGCGCTGCCAGACGACGATGTCCTGCGGGCAGACGCCCAGGCGAGTCCGCAGCGCTTCGTCCCGGCGGATGATGGATTCGCCGTCGATGCTGACCGTGCCGGAATCGGGCTCGAGCAAGCCGCAGATCATGTTGATCGAGGTCGTCTTGCCGGCGCCGTTGGGGCCCAGGAACCCGAAAACACCCCGCGCTGGACTTCGATGCTGAGATCGTCCACGGCGAGCAGATCGCCGTAGCGTTTGCTCAATCCCTGTGCTTTCAGAACCACTTCGCTCATGTCAAAGCCCTTCTGTCGCGCTCAAAACAGCTTCATTCTGCGGCGGTGGTAGAGCAGGATGCCCAGGATGTAGATGCCGGCGGAGAGCAGCGTCAGCGCCGCCAGTTCGAATATCAGATCGCCTGCGCCCGCGCCGTAGACGGTCACCTGCCGTATCGCCGCCGCGGCGTGTGTCGTGGGCAGGAAGTCGTACGGTTGAATCACCCGTCCGGCCCAGGTAAAGAGCGGCATTTTGGGCATGGGATACAGGGCGTCGGAGAGGAACACCAGCGGCACGAGCACCGCCGAGGCCAGATTCGTGGCGTCGGCAGGCGTTCGCGAGAAGCTGGCCACCAGCAGTCCCAACCCGATCGCCGAGAGGTTGAAGAGCAGGCAGATGAAGACGATCAGCGCCAGGGAACCGCGGTTGGAGAATCCCATCAGCAGCGCCGATCCGAGCGTGATGGGAACCTGGATCATGGCGACGACCGTCAGCGCCAGGGTGACCCCGGAGAGCAGCTCGAAGGCGCGCAGGCGGGTGAGACGCAGGCGGCGCAGCGTTCCGCCCAGGTGCTCGCGCACCATCAACTCCGCGGCGATGAGCGTGCTGAAGGCGATGCCGAAGACGATCACGCCGCCGACTCCGAAATCGAAATCCGACATCGAGCCCGTGCCGGGGACGAAGCGGTAGTTCACGTCGATGCTTTCCTCCCGGCCGGCCGCCTGCAGGGCGAACTGGCGCAGGAAGCCGCCGAGCAAGCTGCGGGCGAAGACGTACTCGTCCGCTTCCGGCGCGCCGACCAGCGTGATTTGCGCCGTATTGCCGGCCTCGACGCCTGCCGCGTAATCCCGCAGAACCGCGCTGAAATCGGCCGGGATGACGACGAGCAGCGAGGCCTTGTGTTCGCGCAGCGCGACTTCGGCTGCCGGCCGTTGGTCGACCTCGGCCACGTCGAAGAGCGGCTGCCCTTCGTATTCGGCGTCCCGCAGCAGGCGGATGAAGGTCCGCCCGGCATTGGATGTTTCGGCGCCAGAATCTTCGCTGCCCGCGTCGAGGTTCAGCACCAGTACGGAAACGTACTTCGATAGTCCCTCGCTCGTCTGGCCGAAGGAGACGTAGTAGAAGCCGACGAGCAGCGCCGGGAAGACCAGCATCAAGACAACGGTCATGCGCTCGCGCAGCAGTTCGTGCAGCGTCTTGCGCATCACGCAGAGCGTTTTCATGCCCCCGTCTCCTGCGAGTGCGGCGTTGTTTCTCCGCTTCCAATCCCCTGCAGGATGAGATCGAGCAGCGCCTCGACGAGGCGGTCGAAGGGCACCTCGTCATCCGAAACGCGCAGGTAGCGGTTGAGGTAGGGCAGCAGTCGACTGTCGCCGACGGCCAGCAGGGTGGCGTTGATCGCGCGCGCCGCAGCCTGGAGATCGACGTCCGGGCGCACTTCGCCGCGTGCGGCGGCCTGGGAAAGCATCTGCGTCACGATTTCCAGCATCTTCTGTGCAATTGGCTCGACGCATTGTGGATAAAAGGATTCGTCGCCCTGGTATGCGGCGCGGACGAAGAACTGCACCAGGCCGGATTGCATCTCGCTCCACTCGAGCCCGCCCTGCAGATAGGCGGCGAGCGCCTCGCGCAGCGGCAGGGAGGCGAGGTAGGGTTGGAAGGCGTCGAACATGTCCAGCACGTAGCGGGTGCAAATTTCGACGGTGAAAGCCAGCAGGTTGTCGCGTTTGCCGAAGTAGTTGTAGAGCGAACCGACGGCAATGCCGGCGCGGGCGGCGACGCGTTTGACGTTGATCTCTGAAGGACCGACCTCGACCGCCTCGTCGAGGACGGCCTGCAGGATGCGCTGCTGTCGCCCGGGATCGAGGCGCCGGAAGGTGCGCGTGACCAGTCCGGCCTGTTCCAGGGGCAGGATGTGGGTGTGGATCGCCGTCCATTCGGGAAATTCGAGCATAAGTGAACCTAGAGTTCACATTATATAAAAGTGTAGTTCAGAATACAAGCTTAATCGAGAAGTCCATGGGATCGCTGAAGGTACGGAAGATCATTGATCGCGCTGAAAAGATCTTTGATATATTCGTATTCAAACGGTTTGAGGTAACTTTCCGGTAACTGTTGGGTGCTATATTCATTGAGAGAGCTCGTTCTACTTTTCCTGAGGAATTCAGATGAATGACAAAATGACTCGAGTTGCAGTGGTTCTTTCGACCAGTGTGATCCTTACGTCGTGTAACTCTTTTCAGGCACCGGCTAAATTTGAGGTGACGAATATCAAGGATCCCACATTGATTGAAACCGATGTAATCTCCCCCTTGCCTACAATGAAACCATCAAGCGTTCCAACCTCACCACAGGTAAGTCTGGGTAGGATGCCGGATATTCTCTTGAACCTCGGCACCGATGGTTGGTGGGAGTGTGACCGTGATGGCACAAACCAAATCTGGTTTTCGGCATATCCCTATCACACTTCGGTGGCGTTATTACATGACGATAGCGTCGACTACAACTATCCAACATGGTCCCCCGATGGTGAAT